>CAYRVY010000448.1:0-2258 GCA_964427695.1 uncultured Flavobacteriaceae bacterium | reverse complement strand
AAAGGCAAGGTTAATGATCTTGAAAAAAAGATTGAATCCGAAATATCTACAAATGGAACTTTAGGTATTGGTCATACACGTTGGGCAACTCATGGTGTTCCAAATGATATTAACTCTCATCCACATTATTCAAATTCTGGCAATCTAGTAATTATCCATAACGGAATAATTGAAAACTACGAATCTTTAAAAAAAGAATTAATTAAAAGAGGGTATTCATTTACTTCAGATACAGATACTGAAATCCTAATAAATCTTATCGAAGACGTTATCCAAAAAGAAAATGTAAAGCTTGGAAAGGCTGTTCAAATTGCATTAAACCAAGTTGTTGGAGCCTATGCTGTTGCAGTATTCGATAAAAATAAACCCAATGAGATTGTGGTTGCTAAACTTGGGAGTCCATTGGCTATTGGCGTTGGAGATGATGAATTTTTTATCGCAAGTGATGCTACGCCTTTTTTAGAATATACTAAAAATGCCATTTATTTAGAAGATGAAGAAATGGCAATTATTAGAAGACATAAAGATATTGAAATTAGAAAGATTAAAGACGATTCTTTAGTAAATCCTTATGTTCAGGAATTGCAAATGAACCTAGAACAAATAGAAAAAGGAGGATATGATCACTTTATGTTAAAAGAAATTTTTGAACAACCCAATGCTATTAAAGACACCTATAGAGGGAGACTTTTAAGCCAGAAGGGCATTATTAAAATGTCTGGAGTAGAAGACAATATGAAAAAATTTCTTAATGCCGAAAGAATAATATTTGTTGCTTGTGGTACTTCCTGGCATGCAGGATTAGTGGCAGAATATATTTTTGAAGATTTAGTGAGAATTCCTGTTGAGGTTGAATATGCATCAGAGTTTAGATATCGTAATCCAGTAATAAAAGAAAATGATATTGTCATTGCCATTTCACAATCTGGTGAAACTGCCGATACGCTTGCAGCTATAAAATTAGCAAAATCAAAGGGTGCATTTGTTTTTGGTGTTTGTAATGTTGTAGGCTCTTCTATTGCAAGAGAAACTAATGCAGGAGCATATACACATGCTGGCCCAGAAATTGGTGTAGCATCAACAAAAGCATTCACAACACAAATTACTCTTTTAACTTTAATAGCATTGCGATTGGCCAGAGCAAAAGGCACTATATCAAGCTCAAACTATCGCCTTCATTTACTAGAGTTAGAAATGATTCCCGAAAAAGTTAAAGAAACTTTAAAATCAGATGCTCATATTAAAATGATTGCCAATATCTATAAAGATGTACGCAATTTTTTATACTTAGGAAGAGGATATAACTTTCCTGTAGCTCTTGAAGGCGCTTTAAAACTAAAAGAAATTTCCTATATACATGCGGAAGGATATCCTGCTGCAGAAATGAAACACGGTCCAATTGCTTTAATTGATGAAAATATGCCAATTGTTGTTATTGCAACAAAAAAAGGACATTATGACAAAATTGTAAGTAACATACAAGAGATTAAATCTAGAAAAGGGATAATTATAGGTGTCGTAAACAAAGGAGACTCAAGTGTAAAAGAATTAGCCGATTATGTTATTGAAGTCCCAGAAACATTAGAGTTACTCACTCCGCTTTTAACTACAATTCCTTTACAGCTATTGTCCTACCATATAGCTGTTATGCTTGAAAAAAATGTAGATCAGCCTCGTAATCTTGCTAAATCTGTTACCGTAGAATAGTTCTATATTACCATATTTTTATTTGTCTTTCATTTTTTTTATATCATTTTATCAAAAAAGTGTATATTGCTATTCTATAAAAACAAACTAATACACAATATGAAAACAATTACTAAAATTATTTTATTGTTTTTTTGTGCATTTTCTTACGCACAAACCACAGTAAATGGTAACGTTTCAGATGATAATGGTCAACCATTACCAGGTGCAAACGTTATTGTTGTAGGAACAACAACCGGAGCCGTTACAAATTTTGACGGAAATTATACCCTTACTGTTGATCAAGCGCCTCCTTTTTCTATACAAGTAAGTAGTATAGGCTTTGAAACAGCAACTAAAGAAGTGACCACCAATCCTCAAACTTTAAACTTTGTATTAAACGAAGGCAACGAGCTTGACGAGATAGTAATTTCTGCTTCGAGAACACCAGAAAGTGTGAGAGAATCACCTGTTACAATTGAAAGATTTGATGCCAACGATATTCAATTCGCAGCATCTCCTAACTTTTACACAAGTTTAGAAAACTTAAAAGGTGTAGATGTAAACCAAGG
>CAYRVY010000447.1:0-2265 GCA_964427695.1 uncultured Flavobacteriaceae bacterium | reverse complement strand
TGTTTCTTATTTTTTAATTGAATTAGTAAACATTCCTGTAAATTTCTGGCTGCTACACCTATAGGTTCTAGCTGCTGTACAATTTTTAAAACACCTTCAATTTTATCTTCAGTTGTAAAAATGTTTTGAGTAAATGCTAAATCGTCCAAAATATCTTCTAAAGAACGACGCAAATAACCACTACTATCAACACTGCCTACAAGGAACTCGGCAATTTTATATTCTTCTTCATCTAGCCTGAATGTGTTTAATTGCGATATTAAATGTTGCGTAAATGAAATTCCAGAAGCGTAAGGAATACTTTTGTCCTCATCGTCGGCACTATAATTATTGGCTTGGGTTCTATAATCTGGTATTTCATCATCACTCAAATAATCATCAATATTTATATCATCGGCATCAATAGTTTCATTATCATTAATTTCTTCTGAAGCGTTAGAGAAATCATCATCAAATTCATCGGCATTTTCTTTTCCTCCTTCAAGCGCAGGATTTTCTTCTAGCTCTTGTTTTAAACGTTGCTCAAAGGCTAATGTAGGCAATTGTATAAGCTTCATCAGCTGGATTTGTTGAGGCGATAACTTTTGAGATAATTTAAATTGTAGAAACTGTTTAAGCATAATTTGTTTTAGAATATCTAATAAAAGTAATGAAACTATTTAAAAAAACCTCACAGGTTTTAAAACCTGTGAGGTTTAATGTTTTTTAAAACTCAGCATTTTGTGGTGTTCTTGGGTAAGGAATTACGTCTCTAATATTACTCATTCCAGTTGCAAACATTACTAAGCGTTCGAAACCTAATCCAAAACCAGAATGTACAGCAGTTCCATATTTGCGTAAATCTAAATACCACCATAATTCTTCTTCAGAAATATCTAACTCTGCCATTTTTTCTTTCAATACATCTAAACGCTCTTCACGCTGCGAACCTCCTACAATTTCTCCTATTCCTGGAAATAAAATGTCCATAGCACGAACTGTTTTACCATCTTCATTTAAACGCATATAAAAAGCTTTAATGTTTGCTGGATAATTAAATAAAATTACAGGACACTTAAAGTGTTTTTCGACCAAAAATCGTTCGTGCTCACTTTGCAAATCTGTTCCCCATTCGTTAATTATGTATTTAAATTTCTTTTTCTTGTTAGGCTTACAGTTGCGCAAAATATCTATAGCTTCAGTATAACTTACACGTTTAAAGTTATTGTCTATAACAAATCTTAACTTTTCGGTTAAGGTCATATCATTGCGTTCGGCTTGTGGTTTCGTTTTATCTTCTTGAATTAAACGTTGTTCTAAAAACGTTAAATCTTCTTTATTATTTTCGAGAATATAACTTAAAACAGATTTCATAAAGTCTTCTGCCAAGTCCATATTGCCAGTTAAATCCATAAATGCCACTTCGGGTTCTATCATCCAGAATTCAGATAAATGTCGTGAGGTATTTGAGTTTTCTGCTCTAAAGGTTGGCCCAAATGTATAGACTTTACCAAGAGACATTGCAAAGGTTTCTGCTTCTAATTGTCCGGAAACGGTTAGGTTTGTTTCTTTTCCAAAGAAATCTTGAGTATAATCTACTTCTCCTTCATCGTTTAAAGGAGGGTTTTTAGCATCAAGTGTGCTCACACAAAACATTTCTCCAGCACCTTCGGCATCACTTCCTGTAATTATTGGTGTGTGCATATAATAAAACCCATTCTCATTAAAATATTTGTGAATCGCAAACGATAATGAAGACCGTAAACGCATTACAGCACTAAATGTATTGGTTCTTGTTCGTAAATGTGCATGTTCTCGTAAAAACTCAAACGAATGCCTTTTAGGCTGAATAGGATATTCATCAGGATTAGAATCTCCAAGGATATTAATTGATCTGACTTGTATTTCTACCGTTTGTCCTTTGCCTTTGCTTTCTACTAAAGTTCCTTTTAGATGAACTGCAGCTCCAGTTGTAATTCGTTTTAAAATGGACTCATCAGTATTTTCAAAATCAATAACGCACTGTATATTATTTATTGTAGAACCATCGTTAAGAGCAATAAATCGATTTGCTCTAAAAGTTCTAACCCAACCTTTAATGTCTATTTCAGTTTGTGCTTTGTCTTTCGACAATAATTCGGCTACTGTAATCGGCTTCATTGTTTTTTCTTTTAATAATGTGCAAAGATAAAAAAAGCCAATCGGCTTTCAAGCGCCAAAGGATGAAATATCAATTTTTTAAATACTAAATGGTTCTGTTTTGGTATTTGAGTTATTACTTTTCTG
>CAYRVY010000446.1:0-2272 GCA_964427695.1 uncultured Flavobacteriaceae bacterium | reverse complement strand
AGTTACAGCAATTAATAACAAAAAGATAAACTCAATTGAAGATGTAGAAAAAATAATAAGTAATCTTTCTACTAACGAGCCATTACGTATTGAACTTATAAATAGCAAAGGAGAAAAAGAACGTTTTAATTTTAAATAAATTAGAACTAAAATTAAAAAACCCTCAACCTAAACAAGGTTTCGAGGGTTTTATTTTTTAATGATATTTAATTACGAAAACGTTTGAAATATAGTATTTTTGCAAAAAAAATTAACTATACATTAAACAAAATTATATGGGTTTTATAGATACTTATGAAAACGAATTAGCATTACAAGCAGATCGTAGGAAAGCTACTGTAGAGTTTATTAAAATAGTGAGTGATTTATGGTATGATAAATCCATAGAATTAGTGCTATTTAGAAATCAATTAATCGATCGCAATGTTAGTGAAATTTTAAACCTTCACGAATATGCTAGAGAATTTGTTCAAAAACCTATTTCGATTTTCGATTCGGTAGAAATTGCACAAGCTATTAAAACTTTAGATATTCCTCCTGCAAAACTAGATATTGGTAAACTAACTTTCGAGTATCATTTAGAAGACGATAAGTATAATGACGCAATCGGTTTTGTGTCAGATAAGCTTAAAGACGCAAGTAGCAATAACAATATTACACCCAAAGATGTTGTATTATATGGTTTTGGTAGAATTGGTCGTCTTGTTGCCCGAGAATTAATGTCTAAAACAGGTAAAGGAAGTCAGTTACGATTAAGAGCAATTGTTACTCGTGGTACTATTGATAAAACTGTTTTAGAAAAAAGAGCTTCTTTATTGCGTAACGATTCTGTTCATGGTGAATTTTCTGGAACTGTAATTGCAGATGTAAAAAATGAAGCATTAATTATTAATGGTACAACTGTAAATATAATTTCTGCAAATGCACCAGAAGAGATAGATTATACAACTTATGGAATTGATAATGCATTAGTTATAGATAATACTGGAGCATTTAGAAATAAAAAAGAATTAAGCCGTCATTTATCTTCTAATGGTATTGATAAGGTTTTATTAACCGCTCCAGGTATAGATGTTCCAAATATTGTTCATGGTGTAAATCAATTTGAAAATAATCCTGATAAGATAGATATTTTCTCTGCTGCATCATGTACTACAAATGCCATTACGCCTATTTTAAAAGTTATTGAAGATTCTTTTGGTGTAAAAAGTGGACATTTAGAAACTATACATGCCTATACCAATGATCAAAATTTAGTAGATAATTTTCATAAAAAATATCGTCGGGGAAGAGCTGCTGCATTAAATATGGTAATTACCGAAACTGGAGCTGGAAAAGCAGTAAGCAAAGCATTGCCTTCATTAAAAGGAAAACTAACCTCAAATGCTATTCGTGTTCCTGTGCCAAATGGATCTCTAGCAATTTTAATCTTAAATTTAGAAAAATCGACGTCGATTGATGGCGTAAATTCAGCAATAAAAAAATATGCATTAGAGGGCGATTTAGTTGAACAAATTAAATACGAGTTAAGCGACGAATTAGTATCAAGCGATATTGTTGGCAGTTCTGCTCCAGCCATTTACGATAGTAAAGCAACTATTGTGCGCAAAGATGGAAAAAATGTTATCCTTTATGTATGGTACGATAATGAATATGGTTACAGCCATCAAGTTATACGTCTTGCAAAATACATAGCCAAAGTGAGAAGATATACTTATTATTAAAATGTAAGCATTTGACCTTATTATCCAGAATGATTTACTTATTCAAATTAGAACTAATGGCTTATATCAATATCTCGTTTAAATGATAATGATATTCAAAATATTACTCATTTAAGCACAATAAGCATCTAAAAGAATTAATCCGTCGTATCTATAATTGACTCACAAATTGTGGGCTTATAAATTTAATAATTATATTTACCAACATCTTTAACTAATCGATCCTAAAAATGAAATCATCGAAATTATCAATATTAGTTCTTCTTTTAATTTTTGGTTCAACTTTTATATCAGCTCAAGAGAAAAAACAACAATCAATAAATGAAGGTACAATTGAGAATCAATTTGAATTTGTTATAAAAAAATCTAGCAACTGGAGAGATGAAAAAGGGCAATCTTATGAAGTAATAAAGAGAAACTTGATATTAAATTTAAAAGGAAACACTTTAGACTCTTTAAATGCAATCCAAGCCAAATTAAATGATACAAAAGACGCTATAAGTAAACAACAGGAAGAGATTGATGAGTTAAAAACTAACTTATCTAAA
>CAYRVY010000445.1:0-2280 GCA_964427695.1 uncultured Flavobacteriaceae bacterium | reverse complement strand
TATTTTGGATGCTCCAGATAACACATTAAAACTTATCGATAGTATAAATAATAAATATGGTATTTATTTTCCTGCAGCAGATTTTTTATTTCCAACTTTAACTGATGACATGATGGATAATTACAATCATATTTTATTTTTTGGCAAAGAAAAAGTAGGTGATATTGAATGTACGTCGTTAGAAGCTTCAAATGAAGAAAGTATTGTTCAAATTTGGGTAGAAAAAGAAACAAATTTACCTCATAAAATGGTGATTACTTCAAAAACAAACAAAAATAAGTATTATGAAGCGGTATATACCAATTGGAGAATCAATCCAAAACTTCCTGATGTATTGTTTGAATTTCAACCACCAAGTGGTTCAATACAAGTTAAATTTCAACCAAAAAATTAAAAACTAGATAGACATGAAAAATCATAAACACATCCTTTTTGTTATATTACTAGTTTTAGGTTCAGCGGCAACTGATTTAATGGCACAACGCATGAGAGGCGGTGGAGGAAGTCGTGGTGGCGCTAGTATGAGCCGAGGTGGATCAAGTAGGAGTTATAGTGGCGGTGGAAGAAGTAGTTCTATTAACGGAGGTTCAAGAAAAGCAACTTCGAGACCAAGCACGAGTCAGTATAACAAACCTAAAAATACACGACCATCAACAAGTAATAAATCAAGACCTACTACTAGTAAAAAATCTAATGTTAGACCATCAACGGGCAATAAAAAAAATACTGCCAACAGAGCAAATGTAACTCCTAAAAATAAATCTAGGAATACAAGTAATAGAGCAAGTACTTCTAATAGAAACAAAAATGTCAATAGAAATACTAATATAAATCGAAATGTAAACGTAAACCGAAATGTTAGAGTAAGTCATGGTGGTGGCTACTATAATGGTCATCGTGGTTATAACTCCTATCGTTATCACGGTTATCATGGGTATCATTATGGCCCTTCGTGGCATCCTTGGGGCTTCTTTGTGGCTACAATGGCAGTTACCGCAATTATAGTGTCTGTAAATAGCACACCGTATTATTATGATAGTGGCGTATACTACACCCAATCCTCTGGAGGTTATACAGTTGTAAATGCACCCACCAATATTGTGGTAAACACTTTACCCGAAGGAGTCGAAACCATAAAACTAAACGACGATAACTATTATTACTTTGGTGGTGCTTTTTATATAAAAGAGAACGGTAAATATAAAGTAATTGAAGCACCTGACGGGGCAGTAGTTACCAATATACCTGAAGGTGGTGAAGAAGTTGATATAGAAGGACAAAAATACGTAGTTTATAATACTACTTATTACCAACCTATGAATCAAAATGGAAAAGACTTATATCAAGTGGTAGCTATGGAAACAGTTGAATAAAGTTAAAATAGATAAGGCTTGAATTTCAAGCCTTATCTATTTTAACACCTTATTTAATTAAGTAGAATATTGTTATAATACTCTTTGTACTACTATCGTTAACTTCAATTGCTCAAGAACAATCAGATGTTAGTAAAGCGGCAGACGACGCCACAAACCCGTTAGCATTTGTAACCAAATTACAAATCCAACCCAATTATACGTTTAAAGAAAATGGAGGCGATCAATTTGTTTTGGTTAGCCGAATTATACAACCAACAAAATCAATTGGTTTATCTTTTATTAAAAGTAAAGATCCTTCTAAAATCTATACTATATACCGTTTAGAAGTTCCTGTTGTAAGTCAAACATTCCCAAATAATATTGGAGATGCAACAGGTATCTCCGATTTGGTTTTTGTAGATGTTATCGCTTTCAAAACTAAAATAGGTTTGGTTGGTGTTGGTCCAGGATTAATAATTCCTACAGCGAGTTCAGATTTTTTAGGATCTGGAAAATGGAGTACAGGATTGGCAGCAGTTTTTATGACCAAAGCTTTTGGATTAACAATTGGTGTTTTAGGTTAGCAATATGTATCTTTTGCAGGAGATTCTCAAAGACAAGATCAAAATTATATGTTGCTTCAACCAATTGTTACCAAAATATTTAAAAAGGGATATTTTATAAACTTCTCCCCTATTATGAAATTTGATTGGGAAACGAATGATTATAATATTCCATTAGGTGTTAATTTCGGGAAAGCATTTGCCAAGAACCTCTCTATGTTTTTTGGGGCAGAATATGTAGTAAGCGGCCCTAATCAAGGAGACTTTACCGTACGATTTAATATCAATGCCATGTTTGCTTCAACAAAATATATCATGACTATCGGATTCCTTGCATAATGACTAAATATTCAGTATCTTAC
>CAYRVY010000444.1:0-2285 GCA_964427695.1 uncultured Flavobacteriaceae bacterium | reverse complement strand
AGAGATAAAGGAGATTTAAGTGAAAATGCAGAGTACGATGCTGCAAAAGAAGCGCAAGGTATGCTGGAAATGAAAATTTCTAAGCTAGAAGACGCTTTATCTGGAGCGAGATTAATTGATGAATCGCAATTAGATGCTTCAAAAGTATTAGTACTATCTATAGTTAAAATAAAAAATCAAACCAATGGCATGGAAATGACCTATACTTTGGTTGCAGATGGCGAAGCCGACTTGGCTTCAGGAAAAATATCGGTTAACTCTCCAATTGGTAAAGGATTACTGGGCAAATCGGTTGGTGATGTAGCAGACATTCAAGTCCCAAACGGAATTATGAAGTTTGATGTTTTAGAAATTTCAAGATAGGAAACTTAACTTTTTGTATTTCCGTGAAGACGGAAATCTTTTTTATCTTTACATATATTCCAATTCCTAATGGCTTCAATTTTCACTAAAATAGTTAATGGCGAAATACCAAGTTATAAAGTAGCAGAAACCGATGAGTTTTTAGCTTTTTTAGACCTTAATCCAAATACAAAAGGGCATACGCTTTGTATCCCAAAAAAGGAAGTCGATAAAATTTTCGATTTAGATGAAGCAACCTATAATGGGTTGATGAGTTTTTCAAGAATGGTAGCAATTGCTATTGAGAAAACTATTTCTTGTGAACGAGTTGGTGTTTCTGTTATTGGATTAGAAGTTTCTCACGCACATGTGCATTTAATTCCATTACACACTATGGAAGACGCCAGATTTACAACAAAAGCATCTTTAACTCCTGAAGAATTTAAGGAAATAGCAAAAGCAATTAGCAAAAACCTATAATTGTTTAAGCGAAATCTGTAGGGTTGTACCTTTATCAATTTCGGAAGAAAGGACTTTAATTTTTCCGTTATGATAGTCTTCAATAATACGCTTTGCAAGAGACAATCCTAAACCCCAACCACGTTTTTTAGTAGAAAAACCTGTATCAAATATTTTATTAAACAATTTTTTTGAAATACCTTTTCCAGTATCTGAAACTCTAATATGAACTAAATTGCCTTTAGGTAAAACTTCAATTTTAAGTTGTCCTTTGCCTTTCATGGCATCAATAGCATTTTTAACTAAATTCTCAATAGTCCAGCTATAAAGTTGTGAATTTAAATTTACATGTATTGATGTATTAGGTGCATTAAATTTAAAATCTATGTGTTTTGACGAACGTGATTTTATATAGTCGAAAGCGTCCTCTGTAGCTTCAACAATATCAATTTCTTCAAGCGTAGGCATAGAGCCAATTTTACTAAAACGCTCAGTAATAGTTTGTAATCTATCAATATCTTTTTCAATGTCTTTAATATAATCTGGATTTACGTTTTCACTTTTCAATATTTCTGTCCAACCAATTAGCGACGACAAAGGAGTGCCAATTTGATGCGCTGTTTCTTTAGCCATTCCAGACCATAATTTGTTTTGTGATGCAACTTTCGAGCTGCGATAAAAAAAGAAAACTACTGCTCCAAAAAGTACTATGATGAGTAATAGGGCTAAAGGGTAATATTTCAACTTATTTAAAACAGGAGAATCGCCATAGTACAAGATGCCAACTTCAACTTTTTGATTCGTTCTAGGATCAATATATGATAATTCAATAGGTGTATTTTCTTTTTCAAATTTTAGAACTAATTTTTTCAAATAGATACTATCATTAGGTTTAAGATTTTTAATGTTAATACTATTTATCGCATTATCTTTAGATACAACTATTTTTGGGTTTAGACTGTCCGAACTAATTATTTTGGTAATAATAGGATTTATATTTTCAGTAAGAGAGCTCTTTTGGAATTCAATTTGTGCTTCTGCCCAAATATCCATTTTACTGCGCTCTTGAGCTTTAAAATTTTGAAAGAAAACATAGGTATTCCAAAGGATTAAGGAAATAATAATAAACGATGCTATGATTACGAGCCAGCGCAAAAAGTTAGTATTTTGTGGGAATGTCATGGATTTAAAATATCAATTTTAAATATACTTAAAGTATTCAATAATTTAAAAAGTTTAGGTTAAAGATTTTTACTTGTAACAAGGCAAAATTTTATAGTCTAGTTGAAGCTAAAATTTTAAATTTTAACGCTGTTAGAAGTAAAAAGATAAAGATAAAAATTTCAATTACAGGATGCTTTAGGTATTAAATGCAATTATGTTAATATTATTGTTTAAGATGTTAGTAAATTGGCTTTTAATTAAAACTTAGATTGTTAACTTTGCTGAAATTAATTTGTAATGACATCTTTTGAACCTAAAGA
>CAYRVY010000443.1:0-2287 GCA_964427695.1 uncultured Flavobacteriaceae bacterium | reverse complement strand
AATTTACAAGAGATTTTATTAAAGATTTTTGTAAACCGAATGGCGATATTAGTTGGGAAAAACTTGTGAAACTAAACTCTGGAATGAAAAATTAAAAATACAGTATTAATTATTTACAATTTTCCCATCAACCATAACTAACTTCCTATCTGCCATGTTAGCCAATTCTTTATTATGAGTTACAATAACAAAGGTTTGTCCAAATTTGTCTCGAAGTTTAAAAAAGAGATTATGCAAGTTTTCGGCAGATTCGCTATCGAGATTTCCAGATGGTTCGTCGGCGAGAATAAGTTTCGGATTATTTATTAATGCTCTTGCTACTGCAACACGTTGTTGCTCACCACCAGACAGCTCGTTGGGTTTATGGTTTATTCGACTGGAAAGTCCTAAAAATTCTAAAAGCTGTTTTGCTTTGTCTTCGGCTTCAGCTTTATTAATACCTTTAATAAATGCAGGAATACACACGTTTTCTAAAGCTGTAAATTCTGGTAATAATTGGTGAAACTGAAAAATAAAACCAATATGTTGATTCCTGAACTTTGCGAGAGCTTTATCGCTTAAATTAATTACAGAAGTATTATTAATTAGTAATTCAGGATTTTCTTGAGAAGTTGCTTCATCAAGTGTACCTAAAATTTGTAATAAGGTTGTTTTACCAGCTCCTGAAGCACCAACAATAGAAACAATTTCACCTGTTTTGATATAAAGATCTACACCTTTAAGCACATGTAAATCGTCAAAATATTTATGAATGTTTTTTGCTTGAATCATTTGTTTTCTTGTTATGTAAAAGTACTGAATAGTAATAAAAAATTTTCAGTATTTAAAAACTTATTTAAAACACAGCACAAGTTGAAGTATCTCATTATAAATCACGAAGTACTATTTAACGCCGTTTTTTTTTGAAAACTGTTTTTTATGGAATTATAATCCAGATAATATACCATTTTTATTGAAAATGTATGTTGAATATCCTGTTTGAATAGATTTTTTAAACTTTTACCAAAGGAATCAAGTGACTCATTTGATGAATTGAATAATTGATTTCTGTATAATGCAATAAGTTGACTTCCTGGAGCAAATTGCCATGCATAACTTAGGTCAAGATTCCAAATATTGAAATTTCTATTTGGATCCAAATCTAAATTAGTGATTGTATGTCCTGTATCTGTAGTTTGCGAACCATCAGACTTCAAAGTATAAAGCGTTTCGTTATAAGTGGCAGTAGACCAGTAATTCCTAAATGTAAGTGTTAAGGAATTTAATGAGTTGAAATTTAACGTTCCAGAGATACTATTTTCAAGGGTTTTTTGATTGCGTTCTCCAAAGATGATTTCATCATCAATATTTATTACATAACCTCTGCTTCCCAATTTTTTCTGATAACTTAAATCATATTCCAATGTAAATTTGTCGCTAAAACGAAAGTTAGGACCCACTCTTATTTGAAACTCATGGAAATCCCGATTTTTGTCAAACAGTGTACCATAGCTAATATTGCCACTGGTTGATAAAGCCTTATTGCTGTTGGTGTATATGTATAATCGTCCGTTAACAAAATTATTAAGTGTGTAAAATCTATCGTTTTCTTGATCTCTAGGCTCGTAATAGTTTCGTTGCTCTCCAAATGCCGCTCCTATTTCTCCACCCATCCACATGAGATTTTTTGTTCTTGCATTAAAATTTATTCTAGTATTATTACCAGTATAGTCATTATTGCTATGTCTCCAGTTAAATTGGCTCTCTACTCTTATACTAAAGCTATTTAAAAACCCTTTTGGTTCAAAAATTTGATACCTGAAATTACCTTCAAGGTTTTTAAAATTATTTCGAACTCCAAATCCGAAATCATTAACATTATACTTTGCATCTCTAATATCCCCTCTTATGCTATATTGATAGGTTCCGCCAACTTTTCCTATTGAAAAACCTCCATCAAAACCAGTAGAATTTTCACCTACTAGATTAAGACTACTCATTTTGCCTTGCCCACTAATTCTATAGGTATTGGTCTTGTCTGTTAAATTGAAAAGAAGAGCCGACGCATTGGCATCTCTAAAATGACCCTCTCTTAGCACATTAGTGTTAATAAAACTAACCGAAGAATTTTGATTGAATTGCTGATTTAAAACTATGATATTGTAATTGGTAAAAGGTTCAGTTGTACGCTCTCTATAGGTTACGATTGAATCAATTTTCTCATCGTTTTCATCGAGTGTATATTTTGTATTTTTAATTCTAGCACTGGTCTTTTCTGTAATAGCGTTAAATACTCCAATCCCTAAAC
>CAYRVY010000442.1:0-2289 GCA_964427695.1 uncultured Flavobacteriaceae bacterium | reverse complement strand
ATTATTATTAATTATTACGTTCAGCTACTGCTGTTTTTACATAGTTGTAACCAGATTTTATTGCCTTAAAAGTACGATCTCTAAAAGATTGTTCTAAATCTTCCTCAACGTCTTGAAGCAATGCATTAGCATCCACCTTTTTTGTGCTTTCATTATATAGTTTGTGCAATGCTATATCTCTTTGTGCCTGATCTAAAAGTGTATTAATTTCGGCATCGCTTACTACATTATTAGTTTTTTTAAGTGCTTGTATTTGCGTAATTACTTCTTGAAGTTTTATCTCTTCAAAAGTTAATGTTTTTACAGCAATAGTCTTTTCATTTACGTGGTGAGTACTCACTTTTGCAACTGTCTTATTTTTAGTTTCTTTAATTAATTTATCTTGTTGATTTTGTAGAATAGGTTTTAGATTTACTAGGTGACTATTAGTGTTAACCAAAGGGTTTTCAACTTGAGGTTCTTCAAAAGTAAATTCCTGCTCTATTTCATTTAAACTATTAGAGTCCTTTTTATTTGAAATTTTAGTGTCTTCTATATCTACTATTCTTTGTTCTAAGGCATTACCTGTTTCATTATTAAAAAACATGGAAGCTACAATTAGAATACCTATAAAACTTGCTGCAATACCAAACCACCAAAAGGTATTATTGCTTTTCTTTGCTCGATTATTATCTAACCTGTCATGAAGTGTTTTCCAAGAACTTGCACTTGGCTGCAACCTGCGTTGCTCTAACTTCTCTTTTAAATTATCTTCAAATTTAATTGGTGCCATTGCTTGTTTTATTTACTACGTTTAATTGCTGCTGTAATAATTTACGTGCCTTAAATAGCTGAGATTTTGATGTACCTTCGGTTATATTTAATAATTCTGCTATTTCACCATGTTTATACCCTTCTATGGCATACATTACAAATACCATTCGGTAACCTTCTGGAAGGCTGTCTATTAACAACTGTATTTCTTCAACTTCTAATGCGGTTTTAATATTGTTTGTAACTTCATCGTAAACCTCTATATCTTCTGTTGAAAATTCAAGGTTCTTTTTACGACGTAAAAATGAAATAGATTCTCTTATCATAATCCGTCTAATCCAACCCTCGAAACTGCCTTCATTTTTAAAATCTTTTAGTTTGGTAAATACTTTAAAAAAACCTTTGAGCATTACATCTTCTGCGTATTGCGCATCACCAATATAATACCTGCAAACGCTTAGCATTTTGGGTGCATGTAGCTCATACAAAATACGTTGTGTTTCACGATGATTTTGCTGGGCTTTTTTTATAAGCTGCGCTTCGTTTTTGTACAGTTGAATAACTTTCAAAAGAGGATTCATTTAAGCTTCTATTTATAAAGACGCTAAAGTTATGCTAAAGGTTGCCTGAAGAATAATTTTTTTAGAAAGTATTACTTTTTACGCTCAATTACATAGTTAACCATAAGTACGAGAGACCTTCTATATTCTGAATCTGGATACTGTTGTAACATCTGTAAAGCTTCGATTTGGTACGCTTTCATTTTGGTAACAGCGTATTCTAATCCACCATTTTGTTTTACAAAAGCAATGACTTCTTTAACACGTTTTTTATCTCTATTATGATTTTTAATAGAGTTAATCAACCAATTTTTTTCTTTGACAGTACAATTGTTTAACACATGAATAAGTGGCAAAGTCATTTTTTGTTCTTTAATATCTATTCCTGTTGGTTTGCCAATTTTCTCATCACCATAATCGAATAAATCATCTTTAATCTGAAACGCTAAGCCTATAAGTTCTCCAAATTTACGCATGGTTTCTACATCTTGTGATTGTGGTTTTACAGAAGCTGCTCCTAAGCTACAACAGGCAGCTATAAGTGTTGCTGTTTTTTGACGAATAATTTCGTAATAAACCTCTTCGGTTATGTCTAATTTTCGTGCTTTTTCGATTTGTAGCAATTCGCCTTCACTCATTTCGCGTACAGCTATTGAAATGATTCTTAATAAATCGAAATCACCATTGTCTATCGATAATAATAAACCTTTAGAAAGCAGATAATCGCCAACCAAGACTGCAATTTTATTTTTCCAAAGTGCATTAATAGAGAAAAATCCACGACGACGATTGCTTTCATCAACCACATCATCATGAACTAATGTAGCTGTATGTATAAGTTCAATAACAGAAGCACCTCTATATGTCCTGTCGTTAACCTCGCCATTGGCTACCATTTTAGAGACCAAAAACACAAACATAGGTCGCATTTGTTTCCCTTTACGATTTACTATATAATGTGTAATCCTATTTAGTA
>CAYRVY010000441.1:0-2291 GCA_964427695.1 uncultured Flavobacteriaceae bacterium | reverse complement strand
TGGCTTCTTACAGTATCGATAGATACAAATAAATCTGAAGCAATCATTTTATAACTTTTACCAGCTACTATTCCGTCAACAATTTCTAATTGACGAGAGGTAAGAATTGATTTTTTTTTTGGTGCGTAAAAATTTGCTATTTTTCGTGCAATTGCAGGCGACATATACGAGCCTCCTTTACTTACAATTATTACGGCTTCCAATATTTTTTGCAATGAAATTCTCTTTGACATATAAGAACAAGCACCACAAGATAGTGCCTCAAAAATCTTGTCGGTTTCATCAAAAGTAGTCAGCATCATCACATCCAAACCCGGTAACTCATTTTTAATTAAAGGAAGCCCTTTAAGCCCTGAAATGCCTGGAAGATTAATATCTAAAAGCAAAATCCTAGGTGGTAATTTACAATCTTTTATTAATTCGAAAAAGCTTTCAACAGAATCTGCAACAAGAACAGTTTCAATGTTTGACTGTAAGCTAAAAAATTCAACCAAACTTTCCTGTACAACCAAATCATCTTCAATAATTGCTAAATAAATTGTTTTCATTTTTTTTGAAACTTATTCAGAATATAAAAATACAATGCTTATGTCTTAAGTACAATAACATAATAATGTGGTTTATTTATAACGCAAATGGTAATTTTATTAAAATTGTAAAACCATCTTTATTATAAAACTCTATAGTTGCATTTAATTTTTTTGCACGCATTTTCATGTTTTCTAAACCGAATCCTGTTTTAGAATCCTTCTTACTTTTAGTGCCATTATCTTCAATTTTTAAACAACCTAACCCACTATTGTTTTTAAAATTTATAGAAACTTTATTTGCATTAGAATGACGCAATATATTAGTAACTGCTTCCTTATAAATAAAAAATAAATGTTGTTTAACAGCTGTGGGCAACTTTTTGTTACTATTTAAATTTCCTTTATTTATTTGATAGGATATTTTTTTTGGTAACAACATTTCATCAGCTAATTCTTCCATACGTTCAATTAAATCCATTACACGCTCTCTTCTATTATCAATACTCCAAACCAAATCGCGCATTTTGGTAATGGCTTCTCTACTTATCTTTGTTATTTTATGAAGTTTAGATTTATCTTCTCCCTTAGCGCTTATTTCGAGCATTTCGGTTTGCATTGCTAATCCAGATAATAGCGAACCTACATCGTCGTGTAAATCGCTTGAAATTTTTGTACGAAGTTGACCCATCGCCTTTAATTGTTGCAAACGATAACTGAAAATAGAATAAATAAAACCAATAATTACCAAAAATACCAAAGCATTAAACCACCAAGTTCTGTAAAATATTTGCTTGACATAAATAGGTAACTCCAATTCGTTGCTACTTAAATTTCCGTTGGAATCTGTTCCTCTAACTCTAAATGTATAATCTCCTGCAGGAAGTTTATTGTATCGTATTGAAGCTGAATTTCCTTGAAAAAACCACCTGTCTTCAAATCCTTCTAACTTGGTATAATATTGATTTTTTGTATTCTGAAAATAATTAGGCATAGTCCAATCTACAGTAAAATATTGATCGTAAGGTGAAATCTCTATTTCAGAAACCATTTGTTGTGTCCAATCGTAATTATAGACCTTATTTGTTTTACTGCTAAACCTAGAATAATTAGTAAATAGTAAAGGAGGAAGTTCTGTTTTTTGTAAAATTGGTTTTGGATTAAATTTTGTAACACCGTTCATCCCTCCAAAATAATAGTTGTCCTTGCTATCTATAAAAAATGAAGTGTAATTAAACTCGTTATGTGTTAGCCCATCTTCAACATAAAAATTTTGAAAGTCTTTTGTTTTTTTGTTAAAAAGTGAAAGTCCGTTATAGGTGCTTACCCAAAGATAATCGTCCTTATAAGGTAAAACACCAACCACATTATTATCCGATAATCCTTGCTCTTTTTTAAAGGAAGTGATTTTATTTGTAGAAAAAATTAAACAATCTAAACCTCCACCAAAAGTACCAATCCACAATTTATTATCTTCTTCAAACAACACTAACACTGTGTTTTTTGATAAACCTGGAGAGCTGTTTGCATGGTAATTTACAACGATAGCTCCATCTAAATTTATCTTTAACAAACCATTATTTTGAGTACCTATCCAAATTATATTCTCGTTTTTACTTTGTATGAAATAACGCAATTCTGAAATATTATCTTCTACCTTTAAATTTGGAAAAACAAGCCTACTTGCGCATGTTTCGGGATTGAAAACAGTGAGTTTTGATAAGGAATATCCAAACAATAAAGTACCGTCTTTTAAAGCGAGTA
>CAYRVY010000440.1:0-2297 GCA_964427695.1 uncultured Flavobacteriaceae bacterium | reverse complement strand
AGCGAAGGTATATTTTAAATTTTTCAAAATCAAGAGTTTAAAGCTGTATTCAATAATATTTTTTCAACAATTCGCTAAAAGTTCGAGTACTTTACTATTTTTATGAGCTAACTAACAGATTAAAATGGATAAACTCAACCAGCTTATTGCAGACTTCGCATCTTTTGTTTGGGGTTTGCCACTAATTATATTACTAATTGGAGGAGGTTTATACCTCCTTATTTTATCTAAATTTTTGCCGTTTAAGCTTATTGGTCATGCCATACATGTATTGCGTGGTAAATATGATGATCCAAATGATCCTGGACAAATCAGTCATTTCCAAGCATTATCAACAGCCTTATCTTCAACCATTGGTATGGGAAATATTGCAGGAGTTGCAGTAGCCATTTCTATTGGTGGACCTGGAGCTATGTTTTGGATGTGGATTAGTGCTATTGTTGGGATGTCCACCAAATTTTTCACTTCAACTTTGGCAATTATGTATAGGGGAAAAGATAGCAACGGAGAGCTTCAAGGTGGACCAATGTATTTTATAGTCGAAGGATTAGGCAAATCATGGAAACCACTTGCTGTTATGTTTAGTGTGTGTGGATTAGTAGGTGCATTGCCTGTTTTTAATGTGAATCAATTAACACAAGCGATTAACGATATTATTTTAATACCAAATAATGTTGAAGTTGGTTTGATGTCTAATCTAATTATAGGAATTGTTTTAGTGACCATTACATCTTTTGTTATTTTGGGAGGATTAAGTCGCATTAGTAAAATAGCGTCAAAAATGGTTCCTACTATGGTTGTGCTTTATTTTGTATTAGTTATTATCATTCTATTAGTTAATATTGAAGTTGTTCCAAAATATTTAATGCTTATTTTTACCGATGCTTTTGCTGCAGATAATTACACAGGAGATGCCATGTTTGGAGGTGTTCTTGGTGCTTTGATTTTATTAGGCATACGCCGTGGAGCATTTTCAAACGAAGCAGGAATTGGTACTGCACCAATGGCTCATGGTGCTGCTAAAACTAACGAGCCTATTCGTGAAGGACTCGTTGCTATGCTTGGTCCTGCAATAGATACTCTAATTGTGTGTACATTAACAGCTTTGGCTATTTTGGTAACTGGAGTTTGGCAAAGTACAGATGCAAATGGAGTGAGTTTAACAGCTTCAGCTTTTGGTAATGCAATGCCAGGAGTTGGCAAGTACTTATTGCTAATTTGCATTGCTATATTTAGTATGTCTTCATTGTTTACATTTTCGTATTATGGAACCAAGTGTATGTCATTTTTATTTGGAGTCGATAAAAAACACTACTATAATTACTTTTATATATTGAGTATAATTGTTGGGGCAACTACATCTTTAAGTATGATGATTAATCTTATTGATGGTGTGTTCGCCTTAATGGCAATTCCAACAATGACAGCAACCATTATTTTAGCACCTAAAGTTGTAAAAGAATTCAAAGCCTATTCAAAAAGGCTAAAAGAACATAAAACATGACAGATAAACAAAAAGCAAAAGCATATTGGAAACAGAATTTAAAATACCTTGCCATACTTTTATCTATTTGGTTTTTGGTGTCTTACGTATTTGGAATCCTTCTCGTAGAACAACTAAATACAATTAAAATCGGAGGCTTTAAACTCGGGTTTTGGTTTGCACAACAAGGAGCAATTTATGTATTTGTAATTCTAATTTTTGTCTATATCAGACTTATGAATCGATTGGATAAAAAATTTAATTTAGACGCATAAATTATGGATATACAAACGTGGACTTGGATTCTAATCGGGCTAACATTTACCTTATATATTGGAATTGCTATTTGGTCAAGAGCAAGTACAACAGGTGAATTTTATGTAGCTGGAAAAAGTGTGCATCCAATTGTTAACGGATTAGCAACAGCAGCCGATTGGATGTCTGCAGCATCATTTATCTCAATGGCTGGAATAATTTCCTTTGGTGGTTACGACGGTTCGGTTTATTTAATGGGCTGGACAGGAGGTTATGTACTACTTGCTTTATTGTTAGCTCCATATTTACGTAAGTTTGGAAAATTTACAGTTCCGGATTTTATTGGAGATAGATATTACTCTAATGTGGCAAGAGTTGTTGCAGTGTTATGTGCTTTAATAGTTTCGTTTACGTATATAGCAGGTCAAATGCGAGGTGTTGGTCTGGTGTTCTCTCGGTTTCTTGAAGTAGATATAAACACTGGAGTTTTTATAGGAATGTTTATCGTGCTTTTTTATGCAGTTCTTGGTGGAATGAAAGGCATTACATACACACAAGT
>CAYRVY010000439.1:0-2303 GCA_964427695.1 uncultured Flavobacteriaceae bacterium | reverse complement strand
ACAATTAAAATTAAGCCAATAAACACTAATTTACGTCGTGGCCAAATAATGGTTTTAAACGCTTTTGCCATTGTAACTTTTGGCTTCTTTTTTTTAGATTTCTCTACTGAATTGTTTTTTAAATGCTTCATATTAGAAATATAGAATTGTAATTGATGACTTAAACAAATTGTCAATCAATGTGCCACAAGAGTTTAATATGACATAATATCATACATTTGTTAATCATAATAGTAATTCAAATTTTCAAAAATGAAAATC
Source organism: uncultured Flavobacteriaceae bacterium (assembly GCA_964427695.1). GTDB lineage: Bacteria > Bacteroidota > Bacteroidia > Flavobacteriales > Flavobacteriaceae > PRS1. The sequence continues at coordinate 2,042 of CAYRVY010000439.1, read as the reverse complement.
CATTTCTTATTATATTTAATATTAGGACTAATATTAATATCTTGTGACTACTCCATCAAAATTATTGACAAACCAATAATATTTAATGACGAACGTGAAAAATTAACGCTTGAATATTTAGATTCTCGTTACGATTTAAAGCAGGATACGCCAAGTATTACTCCTATAATGGTAGTAGTGCATTGGACCGCTATTCCAACTTTAGAAGAATCTTTTTCTGCTTTTAACCCAATAAAACTGCCTAATTCGAGATTAGAAATAAAAACTGCAAGTACCCTAAATGTTTCTTCACATTTTTTAATAGATCAGGATGGTTCTATATACCGCTTAATGCCAGAAACAACAATGGCAAGGCACGTAATTGGTTTAAACCATTGTGCTATTGGTATTGAAAATGTTGGTGGAACTAATGAAACACCACTAACAAAGGTGCAATTACAAGCTAATATAGATTTAATAAAATATTTAAAAGAAAAATATGATATTGAATATGTGATAGGTCATTACGAATATACTTTTTTTGATGGTCATGAATTATGGTTAGAAAAAGATGATGGTTATAGAACTAAAAAAACAGACCCTGGAAAAGAATTTTTAACAAATATTAGAAAAGCACTCTCAAATTATGAGTGGAAGCCTATACCAACAAAAAACTAAACTATGAAAAAAATATTATTCCTGTTTTTAATTCCTTTTATAGGTTTGTCACAAAATGAAACATTTAGTGAAAATTTATTTGCACAATATGAAACATACAAAGAAACCACTATAAAGAACAGACGATTTAAGCATAGTGATATTCAACCATTAATTGAAATATTAAAGTCTGAAGAGGGGTTTACAGTCACAACTTTAGGGAAATCTATTGAAGGGAGATCAATTTCAATGATTAGTACTGGAAATGGAAAAACAAGTGTTTTGCTTTGGTCTCAAATGCATGGCAACGAATCAACAGCAACCATGGCTTTATTTGATATTTTTAATTACCTAAAAAAAAATAAAAACATCCTCAAAAACATAACAATACATTTTATACCAATGTTAAATCCTGATGGTGCACAAGTTTTTAAACGAAGAAATGCTATTGGGATTGATATTAATCGTGATGCTGTGAGTTTACAAAGCCCTGAATCAAAAATATTAAAAGCTGTTCGAGATAGCTTACAAGCTGATTTTGGTTTTAATTTACACGATCAAAGTAAATATTATAATGCTGTACTTACCGATAAGCCTGCAACAATCTCTTATTTAGCTCCTGCATACAATTACGAAAAAAGTATTAATGAGACACGTGCCAATGCTATGAAAATAATTGTTGAAATGAATGAGATTATTCAACAATATGCACCAGGTCAGGTAGGTAGATATTCGGATGATTTTGAACCTCGAGCTTTTGGAGATAATATTCAAAAATGGGGAACCAGTACCATTTTAATTGAATCTGGTGGGTTTAATAATGACCCGGAAAAACAGTTTATACGCAAATTAAATTTTGTATCTATTCTTGCAGCAATTAATTCCATTTCAAAGAAAAGCTACCTTAAAACATCAATTAAAAAATACGATGAGATTCCAAGAAATGATCGTAAACTTTTTGATCTAAAAATAACAAATCTAACTTTTACACATTTAGAAACTAACTATACCGTTGATTTAGGAATAAATACAAATGAAATTGAGAATAACTCCAATAGAGGGTTTCATTATGTTGGTCGCATTATGGATATAGGAGATTTATCTACTTATTATGGATACAAAACTCTTGATGCCAAAAATTTGACTTTTAATACAGGGAAAGTTTATTTAGAAAAAATATTTAGTATAGATACTCTTGAAAATTTCAACTTTAAAAATTTATTAAAACAAGGGTTTACTACAGTTGTTCTAGATTCTATTCCAAAGGGCATTCACTTAACAAAATATCCCATCCATATCCTAGATAGTAGAGATGTCATTATTATAAAAGAAGGTAAATCAGACACTCCTGATTCTCTCTTACAATTAGGTGATATACCAACATTTATTTTAACTGAAAATGACAA
>CAYRVY010000438.1:0-2311 GCA_964427695.1 uncultured Flavobacteriaceae bacterium | reverse complement strand
ATGAAAGGTGGCAATTGGGTGGTCAGTCAGTCGTTATTTAGAACATAGCCTAATACTTTTAAACACTCACTATGCATTTCGTCGATAATAGTAATCTTTTTATCTGTAAATGTTAAAAAAAAGTGTATTTCATCGAATAAAAATGGTTTGTTATCGATGAAGATGAATTTAATTTTACATTTGGTGTGTACTAAAATTTAGTTTTTAGTTCAATGGATTAATTAATTAATATTTGCATTATGTTGTTGGTGCTAGAGACCCTAAATCGAACTGCGTAATAAAAAAAGCAAATAAGAAAAACCGAGATTGAGGGATCTCGGTTTTTTGTTTTTATACTTTTTCGCTTACACAATTGTAATAATTCTTAAATTGCATTAAAGAGATTATAATGAAATTTAAATTTTCTTTATTATTTGCAGCTATTAGTACCATTGCTTTTGCTCAATTACCAAAAGGCTTTGTTTTTGTAGAAGAAATTATCCCTAATATTAAAGTAGAGCTACGATATATTACCACAAACAATTTTGTTGGTAAACCAATAGAAGGATATATAGCTAATAAGTTAATTTTAACAAAAGAAGCTGCTATTGCCTTAAAGAAAGTACAAGACGAATTAATAACTTACGGATTTAGCATTAAAGTTTATGACGCTTATAGACCACAACGTGCTGTAAACCATTTTATGAGTTGGGCAAAAAATTTAAACGATACCATAAATAAGCAGGAGTTTTATCCTAATGTTAAAAAGTCAAACCTGTTTAAAGAAGGATATATAGCTTCTCGTTCTGGACATAGTAGAGGTAGTACTTTAGATATTACAATAATAAATAATGTTACTAATTTAGACTTGGATATGGGAGGTTCTTACGATTTTTTTGGTTTAAGGTCTTGGGTTGATTATAAAGGTGTTTCTAAAACGCAGAAAGCGAATAGAGTATTACTACAAACGGTTATGATTAAACATGGTTTTATTAATTACCCAAAAGAGTGGTGGCATTTTACATTACAAAACGAACCCTTTCCAGAAACCTATTTTGATTTTGAAGTTGAGTGATCTTGAATGTTGAGTTTAACGTTGAAATCTAACCAATTAAAAGTTTCTACCATATTTAGCAATGAATAATAGCCATCTTAAGTTTGCAAAGTCTTAATTTTTAATTCGGTTCTTTGTTGGCTAGCTATGCTTTATCAATTAAACCCCATTTTTTCCTAATTCTCGATTGGGATTGATACATAGGAGCCATTTAAAATTTTCCAATTCCCATTTTTCTTAATCAGTGTGAAATAGTCAAAATTATTATATTTTGCTTTTCCGTTTATAATTAAAGTAGCATCAGCTTTTACAAATGCTAACATGCCTTCATCGATGTGTATCGTAAATTTAGAAACAGGTTCTGTAAATTTTGTTGGGTTACTTCTAGAATTTAAGAGTTCCAAATATTCCTTAAATGTCATTGTAAAAGTTTTCCATTTCCCGTTTCTTAAAGAAGCACCTCCAATGTTGGCTTTTTCACTAAACATTTCTGGCATTACTTCAACATCGTAGTTACCAGAGGCAGTCAGAAAACGTTCCACCAAAGTTTTCACCGCAACTTTGTCAGTTTCAAAATCTGTTAATTTCAATTGTTGTGCTGAAACCAAAAGACTAAATGTAGATATAATAATCGATAATACTATTTTTTTCATTTCGTTTATAGTTTGTTAGATATTCGTTTCGTTCAGCATTGCAGCCAACGGTTTTTTCTATGATTTTTTGCGTGTCTTAAGCCCCTAATTTAGCAAATACAAACCGAATAGAAAATCCGCGAGGATTTTCGCAAGTAGGCTTGCACTAGCAATTAATTTTATACGGTGTTAGGGCAAGTTGTGTGTCCTGCGTTGCTTCGGGATACAATTTAGTAATAAAATTAGAAGCAACAAACTGTAATTGAGATGAGAGGATAGTTTTATGAGAACTATGGTCTCTCGGCTGGAGTGTATAGGCAAATCAGTCAAACCGTCTTATGGGGCTTACTTTTCACGAGTTGGTCTTGAGCGATAAGGTCAAAGGCACTACCTGTGTTGTATTCAGAGTAGAGGGCTATGGTGGGAGTAAAGAAGCTGAAAGAGAAGAGATTGAACCCTTGTAGAAGTGTCCCCGCATCAAGTGCGGGGCAGGCTGTAAACAACTTTAGTATTGTCAAAATCGAGGGATGGGCGGTCTTGCGAGACAGAACTTGACGGAAACCTATTTTACTGGTCAAGTGGCAATCGGCATAACCCGCATTATTCATCGTCTGGACAAATCATCTTTCAAATCATTTTAAAGTTT
>CAYRVY010000437.1:0-2316 GCA_964427695.1 uncultured Flavobacteriaceae bacterium | reverse complement strand
AAAAATCACAAGGAAAAGCCATTGGAGATTATTCGTATCATATTGCTGTAACCGATTATAATGATGACGTTGCTAAAGAAGTAGTGCAAATGATTGAAGAGCAAGGCATCATTTCTTTTAAAACATTTATGGCTTACAAAGGAGCGTTGATGATTGATGATGGACAGATGGTACAACTCATGAAAGTGGTAAAAAAACATGGAGGTTTGGTAACAGTACACGCAACTAATGGAGATATGATTGATTCCTTAATTGCTAAAAACAGAGCAGCAGGAAATTTATCACCAATTTATCACTATTTATCGCAACCTGAAGTGACCGAAGCCGAGGCATCTGCACGTTTTGCAGATATGTTGGAATATACAGATTGTCCTGGTTATATTGTGCATATGACTTGTGAAGGTGCATTGAATGCTGTTCGGAAAGCAACACAACGCAATCAAAAAGTATTTGTAGAAACCTGCATACAGTACTTAATGCTAGATGCTTCGCTGTATGAAAAAGATTTTGAAGGTGCGAAATGGGTTATGAGTCCACCTTTGCGAGAAAAGAAGGATCAAACGGCTTTGTGGTCTGGAATTAATCAAGGATTAATACAAGTAGTTGGTACAGATCATTGTCCGTTTATGTGGAATCAAAAATTAATGGGTAAAGACGACTTTTCAAAAATCCCGAATGGTCATCCAGCAATTGAACATCGTATGGAGTTGTTATATTCTGAAGGTGTGCATCAAGGAAAAATTTCATTGACCAAATATGTAGAGTTAACTTCTACAAATGCTGCCAAAATTTTTGGTATGTATCCAAGAAAAGGAACCATTGCCATTGGTAGTGATGCTGATATTGTAATATTCAATCCTAAAAAAGAGCATACTATTTCGGTAGAAACACATCATATGAATGTGGATTATTCAGCCTATGAAGGACAAAAAGTAACAGGAAAAACAGAAACAGTTATTTTACGAGGACAAATTGCTATTGAAAATGAAGAATGCAAGTTAAAAGCAGGTTTTGGGCAATTTATTTCAAGAAGTAAAACATCTAAAACTGTAATATAAAAAGACAGACCTCACAGGTTTATAAAACCTGTGAGGTCTAAAAAAAATAATAAATAGTCAGGATCAGGTCGAGCGCAATCGAGGCATATTTTAAATATAAACAAACAAAAACTTTGCATCTTTGCGTTTTAGCGATAAAAATATAAATCATAAAAAATCAGCGAAACCTTTAGGTTCAACGCTTCCTTTAAAAATAAATATAATAAGATAGAGTTACATCAGCGTTCTATAAAAACTATAATATATGTCAAGAAAAATAAAATCAGGATTAATACAAATGAGTCTTCCACTGACAGAAGGCGAAGGTTCTATCAAAGAAATCATGGATGCCATGTACGATAAACATATTCCGTACATTGAAGAAGCTGGAAAGCAAGGTGTTCAAATTTTGTGTTTACAAGAAATATTCAACACACCCTATTTTTGTCCAGGACAAGATATGAAATGGTATGAATCTGCCGAATCTGTTCCAGGGCCAACAACCGAAAAAATGCAGATCTTGGCCAAAAAATACAATATGGTTATTATTGTTCCTATTTATGAAAAGGAGCAAGCAGGAATCTTATACAATACTGCTGCAGTTATTGATGCAGATGGTACTTATTTAGGAAAATATCGTAAAAATCATATTCCACATACAACAGGATTTTGGGAGAAATTTTTCTTTAAACCAGGAAATTTAGGCTATCCAGTTTTTCAAACCAAGTATGCTAAAGTTGGTGTTTACATTTGTTATGACAGACATTTTCCTGATGGTGCCAGAGTTTTAGGTTTAAATGGCGCAGAAATCGTGTATAATCCTTCAGCAACTGTTGCAGGTTTAAGCGAATATTTATGGAAATTAGAGCAGCCAGCACACGCAGCAGCCAATGGATATTTTATGGGTTGCATCAATCGTGTTGGAGAAGAAAAACCTTGGAATCTTGGCAAGTTCTATGGACAATCGTATTTCGTAGATCCACGGGGACAAATTTTTGCTGAAGCCTCTCGTGATGATGATGAGTTATTAGTCGCTGAATTCGATTTAGATTTAATTGACGAAGTACGTTCTACTTGGCAATTCTTTAGAGACAGACGACCAGAAACTTATGGGAAATTAACAGAATTATAAATTAAATAATACTGTCAGGTTGAGCGCAGTCGAAACCTCTCATTATGAGGTTTCTCGTTTCACTCGAAATGACAAAACATTAGATTATGATTAAATTCTTTCGAAAAATTCGCCAAAATATGATAAAAGAAAACAAAGTTAGCAAGT
>CAYRVY010000436.1:0-2316 GCA_964427695.1 uncultured Flavobacteriaceae bacterium | reverse complement strand
CCAATTCTGTTGCAGCATAAGGTTTTAGCAAACCAGCCATATCTTTTATAGCAATAATATGTGCTCCAGCATTTTCGAGATCTTTGGCTAATTGTGTGTAATACTTAAGGTTGTATTTGGTTTGGTTAACATCTGAAATGTCTCCAGTATAACTAATAGCAGCTTCGGCAATTCCTCCAGTTTTGTTTCGTACATATCTAATACTTGGTTCCATCGCTTTTACCCAATTTAAAGAGTCGAAAATTCTAAAAATATCGATACCATTTTCCCAAGATTTCTCAACAAAACTTTCAATTAAATTATCAGGATATGCCTTATAACCAACTCCATTTGAGCCACGTAACAACATTTGAAGCAAAATGTTTGGAACTGCTTTACGAAGTTCTCGTAATCGTGTCCATGGGCTTTCGTGCAAAAAACGCAAACAAACATCAAAAGTTGCGCCTCCCCAAACTTCCATACTAAATGTATTTGGATGGTTTTTCGCAAAGCTTTCAGCAACTTTTAACATATCATAAGTTCTCATTCGAGTAGCTAGAAGCGACTGATGTGCATCACGCATGGTTGTATCTGTGTAATGTATTTTCTTTTCCTTTTTTAACCAAGTGCAAAACTTTTCTGGACCTAATTTTGTCAGCAAATCTTTTGTGCCTTTCGGATAGCCAGAAAACGCATCAAATTTTGGAATTTTTGGATTTCGAAACACTCTACTTTCATCTGTAAATTTTACATCAGGATTTCCATTAACAATAACTTCGGCTAAATATTTGGTTGCTTTAGACGTGCGATCTTGAGGTAATTTTATTATGAATAATGAAGGCGTATCTTGTATAAAATTAACGGTTACTTTCCCTTCTTTAAAAGTGTCGTGCTGAATCACATTTTGTAAAAAATGAATATTGGTCTTTACACCTCTAATTCTAAATTCTTTTAAGGCACGCGACATTTTTCGTATAGCTCCATCAAGCGTTCTGCCATGAGCAGATACTTTTACTAACATAGAATCGAAAAAAGGACTTACATTATAACTTTGATAAATGCTTCCAGCATCCAAACGGATTCCCATTCCTGCTGCACTTCTGTAGGTTGTAATGATTCCATAATCTGGAGTAAAATTATTTTCAGGGTCTTCGGTTGTGAGTCTGCATTGCAAAGCAAAACCATAAGTGGCAAGCGAGTCTTGATTGTAGATTTTTATTTGTTTGCTGGATAGTTTGTAGCCACCAGCAATAAATATTTGAGTTTTAACCAAATCAATTCCAGTTACCATTTCGGTTACTGTATGCTCTACTTGTATTCTTGGATTTACTTCTATAAAAAAAACATTGTCATTTTTATCTACCAAAAATTCAACGGTTCCAATATTATTATAGTTTACTGCTGTAGTAATTGCAACAGCATATTTATAGAGTTGTTGTTTTACATTTTTAGAAATATTAAACGAAGGTGCAATTTCTACTACTTTTTGATGACGACGTTGCACAGAGCAATCACGTTCAAACAAATGACGAATATTACCATGACTGTCTGCCACAATCTGTACTTCAATATGTTTAGGGTTTTCTACATATTTTTCTAAAAACATAGTATCATCACCAAAGGCATTAAACGATTCGTTTCTTGCCGAATCCAAATGAAGCTTCAAATCATTAGCTTCTCTAATAATACGCATACCACGACCTCCTCCGCCAGAAGCGGCTTTTAACATGAGTGGATAGCCAATATTTTTAGCTTCAGACAGAGCAACTTTTAAAGAAGTAAGTTTCTTTTTGTTACCTTCAATAATTGGAACATTGCATTTTACAGCAATTTTTTTAGCGGCAATTTTATTTCCTAAAGCATCCATGACTTCAGGATCTGGACCAATAAAAACAATATTGTTTTTGGCACATTTTCGTGCAAATTCTGAGTTTTCAGATAAGAATCCATAACCAGGATGAATGGCATCTACATGTTTAGATTTTGCTAAAGCAATAATGGCATCAATATCTAAATAAGGTTTTAAAGGTTGGTTGGCTGAACCAATTTGGTAGGATTCATCTGCTTTATTTCGATGTAGTGAGTAACGATCTTCATAAGTGTAAATGGCAACTGTTTTAATATTTAGTTCTGTGCAAGCACGAAGGATTCGTATAGCAATCTCGCTTCTGTTGGCAACCAATATCTTTTTTATTTTCATTTTATTTTTGTGTTAATACTTATAAAAACCCTTTTTTTAAAATTTTAAAAATGAAATCTACTTATCTTTTCTCTTTAGTCTTAAAGCGGTCTTATGTCTTTTTTATTTAATTATATACGGATTCTCACTTTTGTAAT
>CAYRVY010000435.1:0-2320 GCA_964427695.1 uncultured Flavobacteriaceae bacterium | reverse complement strand
CAAATTTCTAATAAAAAAGAAATGAAACGTATTCTCTCTAAAGAACAATTTGAAAAATTTGAAAAAGGGATAAATCAAAATCTTAAACGAAGAAAAGGACAAGCCTATAAACGTAAAAATAGTGGGCATAAAAAACAAGGACGTAAAAAATTCTAGTAGTTGGTTAGTTTGGTTAGTTTTTTAAAGGCATTGTTGCAATGACAATGCCTTTTTTATTTTATAGCGTTTTGGCAACTGTTTCAGCAGCCTTAATTGTTTCATCCAAATCTTGATACGTTAAAGCATCTGTGATAAACCAAGTTTCAAAAGCACTAGGTGCTATATAAATACCTTCGTTTAATAATCCGTGAAAGAATTTATTAAAGGTTTCGTTATTTCCTTTTGCAGAAGATTCAAAATCTACAACTTCATCTTTTGTAAAATGAATAGAAATCATAGATCCTACTCTATTAATTGTATATACAATATTAGCTTCTGTTAATACTCTGGCAATGCCTTCATGTAAATATGCTGTCTTTTCTTTTAGTCGATTAAACAATTCTGTATCTCTGTTTATTTCAGTCAGCATTGCTAAACCTGCTGCCATTGCTAAAGGGTTTCCACTTAAGGTTCCTGCTTGATACACTGGGCCAAGAGGTGCTAAATGGTTCATAATTTCGTTTCTTGCTGCAAACGCTCCAACAGGTAATCCTCCTCCTATCACTTTTCCGAAGCAAACAATATCTGCATTAACTTCATATAACTCTTGCACTCCACCTTTTGCCAAACGGAAACCTGTCATAACTTCATCAAAAATCAGAAGAATATTATGTGTATCACACAAGGTTCTTAATGCTTGCAAAAAACCTTTTTCAGGAGGAATACAGCCCATATTTCCGGCAACTGGTTCCAAAATGATGCAAGCAATCTCATCTTTGTTGGCTGCAATTAATTCTTTCACATTTTCAATATCATTATATCTTGCAAGTAAAGTGTCTTTAGCAGTGCCTTGGGTAACACCTGGACTATTCGGACTCCCAAACGTTATTGCACCACTTCCTGCCTGAATTAAAAACGAATCGCTATGTCCATGATAACATCCTGCAAATTTTATAATCTTGTCTTTTCCTGTGTAACCTCTTGCCAAACGTACTGCACTCATACAAGCTTCGGTTCCTGAATTTACAAATCTTATTTTATCAATATTTGGAACCATGGCTACAACTAATTCTGCAATTTGTGTTTCAATTTGAGTTGGCATACCAAAAGATGTTCCTTTCTTTGCTTTTTCTATTACAGCATTTACAACAGGTTTAAAAGCATGACCCAATAACATTGGTCCCCAAGAATTGATATAGTCGATTAACCGATTTCCATCTTCATCATAGAGATAAGCACCTTTAGCTTCTTTCACAAAAATTGGTGTGCCGCCAACAGCCTTAAACGCTCTAACTGGCGAATTTACTCCTCCAGGAATTACTTTTTCTGCTTGTGCAAATAATTCACTACTACGTTGATACAACATATTTTAATTAGATTTTATGATAAGGATTTGGTCGATTTTTAAATCGTTTGAAGTTAGATTATTAATTCTTTTTAAAGCTTTAACTGTAGTTTTATATTTGCGCGATAACGAATATAAAGTGTCGCCTTTTACAACTTTATGAGTTCTCTTCTGACTGATTTCTGTATCATTTTTAACGGCTTTATAGTTTTTCCCTAAAACTTCTTTATCGTATTGGTACAGCTCATAACGCTCAATTATACTAATCAGTTTTTGTGGATATCTTTTATCGGTCGCATAACCTGCTTTTCTTAAGCCTCTTGCCCAAGATTTGTAATCGCTTATTCTTAATTTGAATAAATTTGCATAACGTTTTCGCTTTGCTAAAAACTCTGAATGGTCTCGAAATGAATCGTCAGGATTACTATATTTTCTGAAACATTCTTGTCGTTTATCATCATCGTGATATACTTTTTTACCTTTCCAATCGTGGCACTTAATACCAAAATGATTATTGGCTTTTACAGCTAAAGTGCCTTTTCCTGAACCAGATTCTAAAATACCTTGAGCCAAGGTAATGCTTGCTGGAATATTATAGGTTCGCATTTCTTCCATCGAAATATCTTTATAAACCGAAATATAATGACTTACACTATTAATTACTGGAGGAGCTTTAGGTAAATCTTTTTCATCTACAACTTTAGGTTCTTCAGTTTCAATTTTAGTTTCTACTTTAGGTTCTGCCTTTTTTGAAACCATTTTTTTTCGTGAACCACAACTAAAAATCACTAGTCCAATTGCAAATACTAATATAACTTTCTTCATATTTACAAATCA
>CAYRVY010000434.1:0-2326 GCA_964427695.1 uncultured Flavobacteriaceae bacterium | reverse complement strand
TCATCAATAAAATGAGCCAAAATATGTGCTTGCATATGGTTTACATCTATTAAAGGAATGTTTAAACCATAAGACAAAGATTTAGCAAAGGAAGTGCCTACAAGTAATGAGCCCATTAGTCCTGGTCCACGAGTAAAAGCGATTGCATTTAGTTGTTCTTTTTTAATATTTGCTTTTTGTAAAGCCTGATGTACAACGGGAACAATATTTTGTTGATGCGCTCTTGAGGCTAATTCTGGAACAACTCCTCCATATTCTTGATGTATTTTTTGATTTGCTACAACATTACTTAAAACTTTACCGTTGTAAATTACTGCAGCTGCAGTATCGTCGCAGGACGATTCAATTCCGAGTATATAAATATTCTGTTTTACCATTTGTAAAATTTAGGCACAATAATTGTTAATTTAGAGTTTAATTAAAAGTCTAAACAGTTCATATTTTCGTAAATACAAAACTACTCATTTTATTTTTTTAATGTATGAGTAATTAAGGTTTATGTAGTTTCCATTAGGCATAAGTTTTAAATAGACATTTGCTAATGATAAGTAGTTTATTCTTAAGAAAGTTATAACTTTAACACGTATCAAAAAAGGTTTAAAAATAGCATCAAAAATTGTAGCGATACTGCTACTGCTTTTCATCATTTTGGTGTTGGTACTTTCTATTCCTGCTGTTCAAACTAGCCTAGGAAAATACGCAACCGAAAAATTGAATGCTGATTTTGGCACTAACATTAATATTAAAAAAGTTGGACTTCAATTTAATGGCGACATAGAACTTAAAAATATTTACATAGAAGACCATAAAAACGATACGCTTATAAATATTGTAGAGTTAAATACTTCCATTTTAAGTTTTAAAAAACTATATGATAATAAATTAACTTTTGGAAGCATAGATGTTATTGGACTTATGCTTAATTTAAAAACTTACAAAGGAGAAACAGATACAAATCTAGATATTTTTGTTGCAAAGTTTGATGAGAAAGAAACTAAAAAAGCAGAAAAAAAAACTAATCTTTTTTTGTTGTCATCTAGTGATCTTTCAATTTACGATAGCGAATTTAGATTGACAGATGAGAATCGTGATATACAGCAAGTTTTTGTTTTTAAAGATTTGAATATCAATGCAACCGATTTTTTAATTCTTGGATCAGATGTAAGCGCCAGAATAAATAAGTTTAATTTTAAAGACACTCGTGGTGTAATAATTAAAAATTTAACGACTAATTTTACTTATACGTTGCAGAATATGACTTTTGATTTTCTTCAAATTAAAACTGCAAACTCAACACTTAAAGGAAATTTAAAATTTGAATATAATAGAAAAGATTTGCAGCATTTTGCTGATAGTGTAAAGGTTAATGCCACTTTTATTGATTCTAATATTGCTCTAGATGAGCTCAATACTTTTTATAACGAATTTGGTAAAAACCAAAACGCAACATTTAATGTTACGCTTTTTGGTACTTTGAATAATTTAACGGCAAGCAACTTAATTCTTAATACTTCTCGTGAAACTTTAATTGATGGTACAATTAATTTTAAAAACTTGTTTAATAAAGAGAAAGATAATTTTGTTATGGATGCCAACTTTAACAGGTTATCCTCAACATATAAGGATTTAAAGTCATTACTTCCTAATGTGCTTGGCAAGTCTTTACCATCTTCTCTAGATGCTTTTGGAAAGTTTACTATTAATGGTAAAACTATAGTGACTTCTAAAACAGTAAAAGCTGATATTGACATTGATACTAAATTGGGTTATATCATTACTAATTTAGAAATGAGTAACATTAATGAAATCGATAATGCGTCATACAAAGGGAATATAGCTTTAGATGATTTTAACTTAGGTGATTTAATTAATAATTCAAAAGTTGGAAAAGTATCAGTAAATCTAGATATGAAAGGTAAAGGATTTACAAAACAATTACTTAATACTTTTGTGGAAGGAGATATTTATAATTTAGAGTATAATAATTATAGTTACAATGATATTGTTGTTTCAGGCAACATACAAGACATGATATTTAATGGTAATTTGGTTGCTAATGATAAAAATTTAGATTTACAATTTAATGGTTTAGTAGATTTTTCTAAAGACATAAATAATTACGATTTTGCTGCCAATGTAAAATACGCAAATCTTAATGCAATAAACTTTGTTTCTAAAGATAGCATTTCAGTTTTTAAAGGTAAGATAAAGATAAATATGAAAGGTACTAATCTTGATAATGCTCAAGGAAACCTGTCTTTTAATAATACCTTATATAAAAATCAAAACGATGAATACTATTTCAAGGATTTCTCAATATCTTCTC
>CAYRVY010000433.1:0-2327 GCA_964427695.1 uncultured Flavobacteriaceae bacterium | reverse complement strand
GTCTAACTCTCCAATAATAAACGGTTTCACTCAATAATCCATTGACATTAAAATTTGAATTAATTACATTAGAGGAATATGCAATTGAAGAAAAAGTTGGGCTTGTTGAGACTTCGACTAGATAACTTTCTGCATTTAAATTTTCTTGCCATGACAACGTTATAATTTCATCAAAGGGTAGTTCAGTAGTTCCATTTACTGGTGCTGTTAAACTTTGTGAATAAGCTGTAAAGTCGGAATGTAAAACTCTTAAGTTTACTGTTCTAACTTCTGTTTCGCTGCCATCATTGCCTATCACATTAATATTATAAGTATTAGCTGCTACATTTGATAGATTACCAAAAGTGACATCAAAAGTGCCATTAGCATTCAGCGAAGCAGGAGAAATATTTACTGATACACCAGCTGGAACACCAGTAGTTGTAAAGTTAGTAGTAGCTCCACCTGTTTGCTGATAGTTGAAATTATAAATGATATCGTTAGATGAACAAATTGTTTGTTCAGAACTTTGTGTATTAAGTGTAAAGTTTGATGTTACTCCTGTTACAATAATAGAAAAATTTTGTGAGCCTCCTATTAGCGTTCCTTTATGAGATACTGTAATAGTATAAGTTCCTGATGCACCAGATACATCAACCCTTTCGTAAGGATCTACAATATTATCTCCTTGAGCATTAGTATCTACTCCAGTTAATTTCCATGGCGCAAAAGTACTTGCTGATTGCGTAACTCTTATGTCTAAATCATTTACTAAAACAGGTGTAGGATCATTAAATATACCTGTATTGTTAATTTGTCCTCCTTGATCTGTCCAAGAAATAGAAGCTAGTAATGGACTTGTACCATCTGATACGACATCCATAGTAAAAGTGCCTCCATTAGTTAATACTTCTTCTGCAATCCATGACTGTAGTCCATTATTAGTAATAGTTTCTGCAGCTACTTTGGTATTTAACAATCCCCATCCAGAATGTGCATCAGGACCAATAGCATCAGTATCATCGGCTGTATGAAGAGCTAATCCTTTTAAGGTTGCAGCTCTCATAAAAACACCATTTGTATTATTGTAATGTTGTTGCAATAATAATAATGACCCACAAACATTAGGAGATGCCATTGATGTTCCACTACTAGTGCCATAATCAGAATCACTAGATTCAAATGTTGAATATAGACTAATTCCATTACCTATAATATCTGGTTTAATTCTTAAATCATCTGTTGGACCTTCTGAGCTAAATGAAGCTCTTATAGCACTACTTAAGCTACCATCTCCATTAATTATAGCATCATTACTTGCTGCGACAACTAAATTGTTTTTAGAAGTGGTAATCCAAGTTAATTTATCATAAGCTGCATTCCCACCTAATGGATTTGAGTTGGAAACATCATCGTCTCCAGAATTACCAGCAGATGTGACCTCTAAATAATAAGGAGCATTATACATCAAATCATCCCAATCTTTAGAGTTCTGTATATATGCTCCTATTACCCAACTGTCTTCATCTAGAAAATTATCTGGATTTAAACCATAAGAATGATTAGATAATAACATGCCATTTGCTGCAGCAGCTGTTGCTTCTGCAAGATCGTTATCAAAACTATAACCTATAACATGCGCTTGTGGAGCCATACCTTTAGCACTTGCATTTACTCCAGAAGCAATAATGGTTCCAGTAACATGGGCTGCATGACCACTTAATGTAAAACTTCCATCTCCAACTAAATAGCGGCCGGTTCTATTAGGACCTCTATATTCTTGATGACCTCTTCTGGCTACGCCAGCATCCCAGACATGGGCAGTCATCCCTTGACCTTCAATATCAAGACTTAAGCCACCACCATTATGTAAATAATTTGCTCTAGTAGAAATTGCTGCATCTGCATTATCAGTTTGTATATAAATAGGTTTGCCATTTAATATTTTCCAAAGTTGATGTATTGTACCTTTATCATCAGTATAATTTATAGGCCAACCGTTTTGTTTTGCTAACCTAATAGCTTTGTTTTGTTCAGAATAGAAAGCTTTTTCAAAAGAAACCTCTAAACCTTTTAATTTTTCTAAATTATAGTTTTTTGTAATTTCTTTAGATTGTTTAGGAGTTTGAGAAAACCCAAAACCTATAAAAAATAAGAAAAAACTAGATGTTAATAATTTTTTTGCAAAGTAGTTTTTTATCATAGTAAATATACCTTTAATGATTATTTAATAGCAAGAAACAAATATAGATAAAAGTATTTATTATAATTGATTGCATTAAATTATTATTTATTATTTGGATTTAATTTAATGAATGTTGAATTTTGAGACCACAATTTAAACTTTA
>CAYRVY010000432.1:0-2328 GCA_964427695.1 uncultured Flavobacteriaceae bacterium | reverse complement strand
ATAGCTATCTTTACGCTACACCCGACGCAAGCGTCGGGGAATTCTCTAGATTAAACATATAATTACTCATTTTGTATCTCGTTTGGTATTGTTTACAACAGCGCTATAATATGGAAATTTGAGTGCAACCAGTTGTTAACACAAATTATTTCAATGCTTCACTATCTTAAAAGTAGCTTCACTGTTATTAGCTTCAAGTCTCAAAATATAAACGCCATGCGATAAAAATTCTAAATCTATTCTTTTTGAATTGGTTTCTTTGGTAAATACCGTTTTACCATTCAAATCATAAACTGTTATTTTTTTAACAACTAAATTATTATTAGATTGAATGTTAATAACATCTACAAAAGGGTTAGGGTAAATACTAGTTGATTTAAACAAGCTTTCTTCATTGCTTAAAGTTCCTATCTCATCAAGAATAGTTGTGATAGACCATTTTTCGTTTGAATCCTTGACTCTTACAAAAAGTACATCGTCAAAACTATAATTTCCAGAAGGGTATGGTACATTAAAGCTCCAAGTACCGCCTGCCTCTGGTTCATCAATACTAACTATGGCGTTATTCCCAAATTCCAAATCATCACCAAAAAAGTATTCAATCTCCACAAGGTTAGTAACAGGGTTTAAATACACTTCTATATTTTTTCTGAATGTATGGCTCCAATTGCCATAGGAATCCTTTGTTCTACCGTATAGCTTATGGTAGCCAATGGTCACTGTTTCCAGTATTTGGGCAGTAAAGGCTTGTTGAATATCTTCTTCCTGTGGAATTATATTAAAAGCAATGGCTGTTCCAACCTCTGGATCCTCATCAATAAAATACTCTCCCATAACTACATTATTTTCAACTATAGGAGCAAATATTTCAATGTGCTTTCTAATTGTTTGGCTCCAATTGCCATCGGCATCTTTAACTCGCACATAGAGTTTGTGATACCCAGTAGAAACAGAAGAAGGAATATCTGCCAAAATGGTCTCGGTGATATCTACATCGGGAGATGTAATATCTAATACGGTATTCATTCCAATACCATTATCTGTATCTAAAAAATATTCTACCTGTACAGTATTGGATTGGGCATGGATACCTATTGTTATTGCCAAAAGAATGGCTGTCAAAATAATCCGTTTCATAACAAAATTAATTATTGGTTCTAGCTTTAATGCTTACTGGTAGTCCTGTTCCTGCTTCTGAAACACCTGTGGTGGTTACCTCGTAAACAACAGGTATGGCACCAAGACCAGAAAGGTTGTAACGGTTGGTAGCTACTGTACCACCAAATGCACCACGCTCTGCACCATCACTGCCCGCTACGTTATAGGTAGAGCCTGTTTGTAATTGGTAGCTACCATCTGTAGTGCCGTCTTCTACAAAAAGTAAAGCCATGCTAGGTACCCAAAGGTTGCCTGTAGTTCCTGAAAATACACTGGAGTTGGAAACCGTATTATATTGTACATTGTTATTTGTACCACTATTAATATTGGCCGTGATACCAGCAGCTTTTAGAATATTATTTTGAAACGAACCTGTATTAAACTGTAAATTTAATACGTTTGCAGGCCCATCAAAAATGTTGTTGTTACATTCCATGATAGTTCCTGTTCCCCAAGAACTACTTGACCAAATTAATCTTTTTCGGCAAATGTTGTTGTTAAAGACTATATCTTGAGGAGGAATAAAGCTGCTTAATCCATTACTCGCCAAAGCGTTGGTAGTACTTGTAATTGAGAAAAAATTTTGGAGGATGTAAACATCAACCAGTTGAGTGGCAAATTGAATGTCTCGCACTATTCTACAACGTTTGATAGTGATTCCGTTGGTATTTACATAAATTGTTCCAGTGTCACTTAATCCAGTGTTAACTACATTCATTCCAATAACTTGAGACTGTTCCGAACCACTACGAAATGATATCCAACCTATTCTAGCATCATAGGTGTTATTAGACACTTTTGGGTTTTCAGTTAAATAATATCCTGGCCCAATAATTACCAACTGTTTTGTAATAATAGCATTAGCGTAAATTAAAGTCGAACCTTCAATGTGCAAGGTATCACCAGCTACAACATTGGGGTACGCAACAGCTTCGTTAATTTCACTGAATACAGGAAAACTTGGTGTGCCACCGTAATTATCACCAAATAAGGTTGTGCCATTATAGTTGGATTGCTTGTTTACTCGCCAGGTTTTGGCCTGTACTATAGAAGTTAACAATAAAGCAGTGAATAATACTGCTGTGTTTAAAAATAATAGTTTTGTTTTCATTGTGTTGTGTTTTATGGATTAATATCTAATTTTCTTATTGTTTAATGATTTTTTTAGTG
>CAYRVY010000431.1:0-2330 GCA_964427695.1 uncultured Flavobacteriaceae bacterium | reverse complement strand
GAGGCATCAATAGCGTATCTATAGTCATGACCTGGTCTGTCTTTTACAAAACCAATAAGCTCTTTATAGTTAGTGTTATTTTTACGAGGAATAATTTCATCTAATATTTTACAAATTGAATTAACTATCTCTAAATTATTCCGCTCATTTCTGCCTCCGATGTTATACGTTTCTCCTGATTTTCCTTTTCGAAAAGCTAAATCTATCCCTTTACAATGATCTAACACAAATAACCAATCTCTTATATTCTTTCCGTCTCCATAAATTGGAATTTGTTCTCCAGCTAAAGCTTTTCTGATTATAGTTGGGATTAGTTTTTCATTATGCTGTTTTGGGCCATAATTGTTAGAGCAATTTGTGGTAACAACATTCATTCCGTAAGTATGAAAATAGCTTCTTACAATAAAATCTGAAGATGCTTTTGATGCGCTATATGGACTGTTTGGCGCATAAGGTGTTTTTTCGGTAAACAAGCCTGTTTCTCCTAATGTACCATAAACCTCATCTGTAGATATGTGGAGAAATCTGCTTTCTTCAAAACCCCTTTTTACTTTATGAGCACTATTCATCCAACATCTTCTGGCGGTATCAAGCAAATTAAATGTACCGAAGACATTGGTTCTAATAAATTCATCTGGACTATCTATAGAATTATCAACATGAGATTCTGCAGCAAAATGAATAACACCATTAAACTGGTACTTGTTGAATAATTCTTCAATTAAGTTTCTATCACAAATATCTCCTTTTACAAATGTATATCGCTCATTATCTTTAATCTCTTCTAAATTAGAAATCTCACCTGCATAAGTAAGCCTGTCTATGTTAATTATTTTAATCTCTTTATGTTGTTCTAAAAAATAAGGAATAAAGTTAGAACCTATAAATCCAGCGCCTCCTGTCACTAATATTCTCATTATTTACGCCTTGTTTAAAAGCTTATCTTGCTTTTTTAAATATTTGCCTAATCCAAGAAATGTGAATACTAAAAGCGTTAATACAAACAACGCCATTGGCATTACATATTTAATTTCTTCGTGCCATTTTAAAATTTTATATCCTGTTATAGGAAAGTCAGAAATAACCGAAACAATATTTTTATTTTTAATTAAATCAATACTCACTCTGCGTCTTTCTTTTGCAATATTTATTTTTTCTTTAATAAGTTCTGCTTCATCAACAAGTATAGTTGCCTGGTCCGCATTACCCATATATAAATTTGTTCCAGAACCAGTAACGGGTTCTTTTTCAGACTCTCTAACTCTAATTTTTAAATATTGAGTCACTAACGAGTCTATTTGATCCTCTTGGTTTTTTAAGGTATTGTCTTCTTTAATAAGGTTTTCTAAATTTATCTTCAGTAAATTATCTAAATATGCGTTTCTAGAAATCGCTTCTACAAATTTATCTAGCTTTGAATAAATATTTTTATCTGTTGAAGCTACTCCTATTTGATGGCTTCTAAATTCCCTGCTAGCCAATGATTCTATATGCTCGTTAAATGTGACTTTATTTTTCGATATTGAATCTAAATTTTCATAAAACTCTGTAAACAAGTTCATTTTTTCAACATAATCAGCATTTGGCTTTATATAAAATCCTTTTAGCTTAGCCGCTAAAGCTACAGGTATATCTAAAATTTCACTTAACTTTATTGAGTCCTTCTCCTTATTGGCTAACTCATGTAGGTTTTTAATATTCTCATAAACCTGCATACTTGATCCAAAATTAGTTTCTATATACATATTGGCGCCATAAAGCTTTTCGGAAGTTTTGTCTAAAAAAAATCCTAACGCTACTCCAATTACTATTGTTGCTGCATACCATTTAAAGCGGTTATAAAAATGAATTAACAATAATAAAACAACATGATACAGCCCTTTAAAAATACTTCCAATAAAATTGAAAAATCGATCAAAAGCTCTTCCAATAAGTTTGAATAATTGTCCTAAATCTACTTCTTCAGACTGTTGAGATTCTGGTAAATCTTTGCTCATAATTGTAATTAATTAAGTATTTGTTCTAAAATTTTACGCGTAATTAAATATGTTGGTCTTACACCGCTTGTTCCCAATCCTCCTGATGCTAATGTGCTTCCTGTTTCTAAAGGATTGTCACTTGCGTAATATGCATATCTAACTTTAACATTAGGATTTATACTGTTTCTTACTTTAGATGCCGCTTGAATTGCTTTTTGATAATGCGCTCCTTCCATCTCTAAACCTATAACATTCCACGTTGAATCATGAAAAAACTTCAATATTTCTTTGTTTTGAAGCGATGTGCCTAAAACGGTTACCATCGTACCTTGATAAACATCTACACCTTGA
>CAYRVY010000430.1:0-2333 GCA_964427695.1 uncultured Flavobacteriaceae bacterium | reverse complement strand
TAAATGCAGTCTATGGCATTTTATATGAAGGCAAAGATGCTAAAAAAGTGTTTAAGAATTTAACTGAAAAATTAGATTAAAAATTCTCTTAACTTTTATATCTAAAAGCTTTAAATAAAACAGTAAAACTCATATTATCTATTCTTTTACAAATCGAACTTAACCCCTTGTGCTAAAGGCAAATCGGTAGTATAATTTATGGTATTGGTTTGGCGTCTCATATACACTTTCCATGCATCAGATCCAGACTCACGTCCTCCTCCTGTTTCTTTTTCGCCACCAAAAGCTCCTCCAATTTCTGCACCTGAAGTTCCTATGTTTACATTTGCAATACCACAATCGGATCCTGAAACAGATAAGAAGCGTTCTGCTTCTCGTAAATTGTTGGTCATAATTGCAGATGATAATCCTTGGACTACACCATTTTGAACTTCAATAGCATTTTCTATATCTCCAGAATATTTTAATAAATATAAAACTGGCGCAAATGTTTCGTGTTGTACAATCTCATAATGTGGCTGTGCTTCGGCAATTGCTGGTTTTACGTAGCAACCACTTTCATATCCTTCTCCTGTAAGTACTCCTCCATTAACAACAATAGTTCCGCCTTCTTCAACAACTTTGGTTAATGCAGCTTCATACATTTTAACAGCATCCTTGTCAATTAATGGACCAACATGATTATTTTCATCTAAAGGATTTCCGATACGAAGTTGTTGGTAAGCTTTTACTACAGCATCTTTTACCGTATCATAAATATTCTCATGAATAATTAAACGACGTGTAGATGTACAGCGTTGTCCAGCAGTTCCAACAGCTCCAAAAACAGCTCCAATAACTGTCATTTTTATATCTGCATCTGGAGTAACTATAATTGCGTTATTGCCTCCGAGTTCTAATAACGATCTTCCTAAACGTCCTGCAACTTCTTGTGCTACAATCTTTCCCATTCTGGTACTTCCTGTTGCAGAAATTAATGGCACTCTTTTATCTTTAGTCATCATTTCGCCGACACGATAATTACCATTAATTAAACACGAAATACCTTCTGGTAAATTATTTGCTTTAAAAACTTCGGCTGCAATATTCTGGCAAGCAATACCACAAAGAGGTGCTTTTTCGCTTGGTTTCCAAACACAAACATCTCCACAAACCCAAGCCAAAGCTGTATTCCAAGCCCAAACTGCAACTGGAAAATTAAATGCAGAAATAATCCCAACAACTCCAAGAGGATGGTATTGTTCGTACATTCTGTGTCCAGGTCTTTCAGAGTGCATTGTTAATCCGTGAAGCTGACGCGACAAACCTACAGCAAAATCGCAGATATCTATCATTTCTTGAACTTCGCCTAAACCTTCTTGGTAGCTTTTTCCCATTTCGTAAGACACTAATTTTCCAAGAGCTTCTTTTTTCTCTCTTAATTTATCACCAAACTGCCTCACAATTTCGCCTCGTTGTGGTGCTGGCATTACACGCCAGGTTTTGAATGCTGTGGTTGCTGCATCCATCATTTTATCATAATCTTCTTGTGTTGTCGATTTTACTTTTCCAATTAATTGTCCATCTACTGGAGAATACGATTCAATAATTTCTCCATAAGAAAAATGATTTGAACCTGTAGAAGTTCCTTCATTTATGTCTTTTACACCTAATTCTCTTAGTGCTTTATCTATTCCAAAATTGGTTGCAACTGCTTGCATAGTATATTTTTATTTATGATGATTAATAATTTGTGGCGAAGATACTAATTAATTATATCTAGTTATTCAGAAATAAACTATAAAATAGTACCTTTAAAAATGCAAAAACTAATTCTACTTATATGAAAAATATTATCAAACTATTCGCTTTGACTATACTGCTTTTTGCCTGTAAAGAGGAGGATAAAACAATTACAACACAGGAAAGAGCAGAGTTCTCAATAATTATTCATGGAGGTGCTGGAACCATTTTGAAAAAAAATATGACTCCTGAAAAAGAAGCTACTTACAAAGCAAAATTAGAGGAAGCAATTCATGTTGGATATGAAATTTTAAAAAATGGTGGTTCAAGCCTTGATGCTGTACAAAAAACAATTAATGTAATGGAAGATTCACCTTTATTTAATTCTGGGAAAGGCGCTGTGTTTACTAATGCAGGAACAAACGAACATGATGCTTCAATTATGGATGGCAAAACCTTAAATGCTGGAGCTTCAGCAGGAACACAAACTGTTAGAAATCCTATAAATTTAGCAAGAGCTGTTATGGAAAACTCGCCTCACGTAATGCTTTCAGGAAAAGGTGCAGAACTGTTTGCACAAGAACAAGGTTTAGAGATTGTTGATCCAAGTT
>CAYRVY010000429.1:0-2336 GCA_964427695.1 uncultured Flavobacteriaceae bacterium | reverse complement strand
GCAGAAACATATAAAGAATCTTCAAGTAGTCTTTTAATCGCTCCGAAACGTTTACCTTTTAGAGCGTCGAACGAAAGATCTTTATAGTAATACCGTAGACTTTGGTTTGTTGCAATAGACTTAGAATCCGCTTTATCTTCTCCAAAAATAGCGTCTAATAGAATAGCATTATCGGTTACATTTTTAGTAATTGGTCCTGCTGTATCTAAAGTTGAAGAAATCGGAACAATACCTGAACGACTTAACATTCCTATTGTTGGTTTTAATCCAACAACAGAATTTTTACTCGCAGGGGACAAAATAGACCCAGAGGTTTCGCTTCCAATAGCAGCCACACAAAAGTTTGCTGCAACTGCTACTCCACTACCAGAACTAGAGCCTCCTGTATCAATAGCTCTACGTCCATAAGGATTTAAAGTTTGCCCTCCAATTGCACTATAACCGCTTGGGCAATCACCACAAAAGAAATAAGCCCATTCGCTTAAATTAGCTTTTCCTAATATTAATGCGCCTTGTCTTATTAATTGTTTTACTATAAACGCATCCGAAGTATTATTATCTTTTAGAGCTACTGAACCAGCTGTTGTTGGCATACCAGAAGCATTAATATTATCTTTTAAAAGTATAGGCATTCCGTATATAGGATGTATTGATTTAGAATCATAATCATCTACTTTATCTAAATAACGTGCTTGGTCAATAACATTTGGGTTAATCGATATAACAGAATTTAGCGACAAATCATTTTCTCTATCAAACATTCTAATGCGGTACAAATAAAATTTTGTAAGCATCTCATAGGTCAGTAGTCCTTCAGTAATGTGCTTTTGAAGAGTAGGAATATCTTGCTCTAAAATAAGTGGCTTTAAATTGTTATATATGTCTTCAGTAAAATCTTTCAAATCTTTACTAAAAACACTCCAAAGTTTATCTACATCAATATATTTAGAGTTTAAAACTTTAAACTTTCTAAAATCTTTAGTAGAAATTGCACTTATATCTGTTGTAGATTCTTCAGTATTTACACTATCAGATGTTTTGTTTTTACATGAAAAGATTAAAAAAATGACGAGGAAGAAGATTGAAAGTTTCATAATTAGTATTTTCTTTAAAAATACAAATTTAAAATCTGATTAAAGAGATTCCTGCCTTACAACTTCTCTAAAGCTACGTTGTACAAGTCGCAGGAATTTTACTTAAAAAAACTATCTACAAACTCATATTTGTTGAACACTTGTAGATCCTCAATACCTTCGCCAACACCAATGTACTTTACTGGTATTTGAAATTGGTCGCTAATACCAATAACTACACCACCTTTTGCTGTTCCGTCTAATTTTGTTACTGCAAGAGATGTTATTTCGGTTGCTGCCGAAAATTGTTTGGCTTGTTCAAACGCATTTTGTCCTGTTGAACCATCTAAAATTAAAAGTACTTCGTGAGGAGCATCTTCAACTACTTTATGCATAACACGTTTTATCTTTGTTAACTCGTTCATTAAGTTTACTTTATTGTGCAAACGTCCAGCTGTATCAATTATAACTACATCTGCATTTTGAGTTACGGCACTTTGCAAAGTATCGAAAGCAACTGATGCAGGATCACTTCCCATTTCTTGTTTAATCATCTGGACATCTACTCTATCTGCCCAAATTTGTAATTGGTCTATCGCAGCTGCTCTAAAAGTATCTGCTGCACCAAGTATTACATTTAATCCTTGTTTTTTAAATTGATATGCCAACTTACCAATGGTTGTTGTTTTACCAACACCATTAACACCAACTACCATAATGACGTGTGGTTTATTACCTTCTGGAATTGTAAACTCTGTGGCTTTGCCTGAATTGGTTTCAGATAACAAACCTTCAATCTCTTCTCGAAGAATTTTATTAAGCTCTTGGGTTCCTAAATATTTATCTTTTGCAACTCTGGCTTCAATACGTTCAATTATCTTTAAAGTTGTATTTACGCCAACGTCGCTGGTTACGAGCACTTCTTCCAGATTATCAAGAACTTCATCATCTACTTTAGATTTTCCAGCTACTGCTTTACTTAATTTATTTATGAAACTGGTTTTTGATTTTTCTAAACCTTTATCTAAAGTTTCTTTTTTTTCTGAAGAAAATATTTTTTTTAAAAAACTCATTTATAAATTGGTTAATAGTTTATGAGCTTAAAAGTTTATTGAAAACCCTTTATAAACTCTTTTTGTGTAAATCCTGACCTTAACTTCGCCAAACGCTACTTTAAGTGAGTGAGGTAACACCCAAATAAATTATAATTCATTACTTTACCTTAAATGTTTTACAGATTAATTGTAGATCGGAAGAGCACAC
>CAYRVY010000428.1:0-2338 GCA_964427695.1 uncultured Flavobacteriaceae bacterium | reverse complement strand
GCTCGTTATGGCGCAAATCCTATGGAAGTGATTACCAATGTTAAAAAACAAATTAATGAAATAAGCACAGGACTTCCTTCAAAAGTATTAAAAGACGGAACTTTATCTCAACTAACAATAGTACCATTTTATGACAGAACAGAACTCATAGAAGAAACCTTAGAAACACTAAACGAAGCGATAACTTTACAAATATTAATTACCATTTTAGTAATACTTATGATGGTGTTTAATCTTCGTGTCTCGGCATTAATATCAAGTTTATTACCAGTTGCCGTATTAATGGTTTTTATAGGTATGAAATTCTTTGGAGTTGATGCCAATATTGTAGCACTTTCAGGCATTGCAATTGCTATTGGAACAATGGTAGATATTGGCGTTATTCTTACCGAAAACATAATAAGGCATATTGATGAAAGTAAGTTAGACAAAGTAAAACGATCGATGAATTCGATTGTTTACACTGCAACCGAAGAAGTTTCAGGAGCAATTTTAACAGCAGTTGCAACAACCATTGTAAGTTTTGTACCTGTTTTTACAATGATTGGAGCTGAAGGTAAACTTTTCAGACCATTAGCAGCAACTAAAACTATGGCATTAACAGCCTCTGTAATTGCAGCTTTATTCTTAATCCCTCCTTTTGCTGCTTGGCTATTTGGTTGGAAATCATCAAAAAATAAATTTGGAATTATAGTAAATGTTGTATTGGTAGCACTCGGTATTTTTGCTGCATTTAACGGCTATTATGTAGGTTTAATTCTCGTTGGATTTGCAATTTCAAATATTTTAAAAGACAGAGGCAAACTTTCAGAAAAAAGGGCGAATACAGTAAATGTTGTACTTTCTGCAATCACAATTATATCATTATTAGCCGTTTATTGGCGACCATTAGGTGTAGATTATTCAATATTATCTAATCTTATTTTTGTTTCAATTATTTGTTTTGGATTAATAGGCGTATTTACACTTTTTCAAAAATATTATGTACGTATTTTAACTTGGTCGTTAAATAATAAACTCCTGTTTTTAAGTATTCCAACAATCATTGTGTTTTTCGGTTTTACTGTTTGGAACAATACTGGAAAAGAATTTATGCCATCATTAAACGAAGGTTCTTTTTTACTGATGCCAACCTCAATGCCACATTCTGGAATTGAAGAAAACAAACGCGTATTGCAGCAATTAAATATTGCTGTTTCTACAATTGCCGAAATACAAACGGTTGTAGGAAAAGCAGGTAGAGCTGAAAGTGCTCTCGATCCTGCGCCTTTATCGATGTACGAAAATGTAATTATTTACAAACCTGAATATAAAATAGACAAAAAACGGAATCGTTTAAAGTTTAAAGTGAATGACGATGGATTATTTGAAACTTCATATGGCAGTTTTATAGCTTCAGGAACAAAAATTGAAACCAAAAACTTAATTGCTGATGAAGATGGCGAATACTATCGAAACTGGCGAAAACACATCAAATCAACAGATGATATTTGGAAAGAAATCGTAAGAGTTACCAAATTACCAGGAGTAACTTCTGCACCAAAACTACAACCCATAGAAACCCGTTTAGTAATGCTCCAAACAGGAATGCGAGCACCAATGGGAATAAAAGTTAAAGGGCAAGATTTAGCAACCATTGAAGCCTTCGGAATACAATTAGAAACAATTTTAAAACAAGTAGAAGGCGTTAAAAAAGAAGCCGTTTTTGCCGATAGAATTGTAGGAAAACCTTATTTATTGATAGATATTGATAGAGAAAGAATCGCACGCTATGGTCTATCAATTCAAGATGTACAAATTGTTTTAGAAGTTGCTGTTGGCGGAAAAGTACTTACGCAAACTGTTGAAGGACGAGAACGTTATGGTGTAAGAGTTCGTTATCCGAGAGAATTGCGTACAAGTCCAACCGATTTAGAAAATATATATGTACCAACTAAAAAAGGCAATCCAATACCATTAAAAGAACTGGTAACAGTTAGATACGAGCAAGGACCACAAGTTATTAAAAGTGAAGACACTTTTTTAATTGGTTATGTTTTGTTTGACAAAGTAGATGGTTATGCTGAAGTTAATGTTGTTGAAGCCGCTCAAGAAGCCATACAAGGACAAATAGACAGAGGCGAATTGATTGTACCAAAAGGAATAAATTACAAATTTACAGGGACTTATGAAAATCAAATACGTGCCGAAAAAACACTATCAATAGTTGTACCATTAGCATTGGCTATTATTTTCTTAATCTTGTATTTCCAGTTTCGTTCTGCAGCTACATCATTATTAGTTTTTACAGGTATTTTAGTTGCCTTTGCAGGAGGATTTATAATGATTGGATTATACA
>CAYRVY010000427.1:0-2342 GCA_964427695.1 uncultured Flavobacteriaceae bacterium | reverse complement strand
AAAATATTTTTTTCAGATGTGTAATGTGCTCCAAGATTTCTACGTTCTTCTGGGTTCATTACACTTTGAAAAAGTGAGCCAAAAATTGCAGGCGATATTTTTCCCCAATCCAAACCAGATGCTTCTAATAAAATACTACGCATTTTAGAATTGAAAGCAGCAATTGGTAACATTTCATCAAATAGCTTTCCGTTTACATAAGGAAACTGGTTTAAATGCTCGTCAAGGTTTTTTAGTCGTTTTTCTTTTGGCGTGTTTAACACTTGGAAAAATTGTGCCATTAATGCTCCTAAATCACTGCCATCTTCATTGGTTTTTTGGTATAGAAATTCTTTGAAAATGTCTTTCTCAAAAATGCTTGTATCATCTGCAAATAAGATGAATAACAAACGAACCAAATACACTTCTAAATGATGTCCTTCATAGCCAAACTCTTCTAATTGGTCATAAAGTTTTCCCATTAATTCAGCCGCTTTAATATTTACAGGGTCCTCTTCTTGGAATGTTCTTTTTTGATAACCAGCAATAAAACCAAAGAGTTTTACATTTTTGTAAAGTTCAGAAACGTGAAATTCGTGTTCTGTTTTTTCGTCAAGGTCAAAAAGTTTAATTTTATCAAAGTCAGAAACTAAAATGTATTTAGGTAGTTCGTGTTCTTTTAGTCCTGGAAAATAGTCGGTTGCCTGTTCAAATGCTTTGTCTAGGCTTTTCCCTTTTGATTTATGTTCAACAAGTAAAGTTCCTTTCCAAAAAAGGTCAATAAACCCTTGATTTCCACTTAATTTTTTTACAGGTTCTTCAAAGGTAGCAACGCGTCTTCTTGAAATTCCGAACACATTAAAAAAATCATTCCAAAAACTGTCTTTTTCGGCACGTTCTTTTGTTTCATTTGCCCATTCATTCGAGAATTTTAAAGCTCTATCTTTTATCTCGTTCCAACTTATTGCCATTCAAATAGTTTTTTTTTGCTATTAAATACAATAACAAAGTTAACTGTTTTTATACTTGTATAATTATTCTAAAGTAACAATTAAATCGTCTTGCATTACCATAGTGCCTTCTTTTAAAGTTACAGATTCTACTTTTCCTGCTTTAAATGCGGTAACTGTAGTTTCCATTTTCATGGCTTCAATAACAAACAAAGGATCATTTTCTTTAATCTTTTGACCACTTTTTACCAATACTTTATAAAGTGAACCTTGCAATGGAGATCCAATTTGGTTGGCATCATTAGCATCTGCTTTTAGATGTTCTTCTTTTGTAATATTAAGTGATTTGTCTAAAACATCAACAAATCTGTTTTCGCCATTTACTTTAAAAAATACTGTTCTAAAACCATCATCATTAGGTATTCCAATGGACAGCAATTTCACAATAATGGTTTTTCCAGGTTCTATTTCTATTAAAGTTTCTTCGCCAAGCTTCATTCCGTAAAAGAAATTATGAGTTGGTAATATGGCTAAATTTCCATACTTCTTGTATTGCTCATGAGCTTGTTCAAAAACTCTTGGATATAAACTGTATGATAAAAAATCTTCAAACTCAATATCTCTTGTAAAGCCTTGTTGAAATTTCTTTTTAAAGGCTTCATATTCTGTAGTAAAATCTATTGGTTTTAAATGTGCATTTGGTCTGTTTTTGTAAGGCTTTATATTTTTTAAAATTATTTTTTGAAGCTTTTTTGGGAAGCCTCCATAAGGTTGACCTAAATCGCCTTTAAAGAAACTAATTACAGATTCTGGAAACGAAATTTCATGACCACGTTGTATCACATCTTTAGGTGTTAAATCGTTGGTAACCATAAATATTGCCATATCTCCTACAACTTTAGAGCTTGGTGTTACCTTTACCAAATTACCAAACATTGCATTAACTTCAACATACATTTTTTTAACATCATCAAACTTGTCGCCTAGTCCTAAAGCTATTGCTTGTGGACGTAAGTTTGAATATTGTCCTCCAGGTATTTCATGCTGAAAAACTTCGGCAGTTCCAGCTTTTAAACCAGATTCAAAAGGATAGTATAATTCGCGAGTGTCTTCCCAGAAATTAGAAAATTCGTTTAATGTATTTATATCAAAATCATGAGCTCTTTTGTGTTGTTTCATCATTTCTACAATCGCATTAAAATTGGGTTGAGAGGTTAAACCAGACAAACCACCTAAAGCCACATCAACCACATCAACTCCAGCCTCAATAGCTTTTAAATAAGTTGCAGCTTGTAAAGATGATGTATCATGCGTATGTAAATGAATAGGCACTTTTACTGTGTCTTTTAATGCTTTTACCAATTCTGTTGCAGCATAAGGTTTTAGCAAACCAGCCATATCTTTTATAGCAAT
>CAYRVY010000426.1:0-2361 GCA_964427695.1 uncultured Flavobacteriaceae bacterium | reverse complement strand
GCTAATAGTCCTCCTAAATAAGTTCCGTAATTAGTTGCTATAGATTTAATAGTTACGTTCTTTTCTTCCATGATTAATAAAGTTTTAGTTAATAATATTTAGTTAGTAAACAAATATACTAAAACGTTACACTTTATTCCCGTGCAGACGGGAATCTTATTAAACTTAAACAAAATTAACCTTATGAGAAAGCAGGATTCTTTTATTTGAAAATTTCTTAAAATAAATTTGCCAATAAATTGTTATGTTTTGTAAAAAATACTTAAATTTGCAGCTCGAAAAAATGAAGATATTATAAAGTTGACACCATGAAAAAAGGGATACATCCAGAAAATTACAGATTAATAGCTTTTAAAGACATGTCTAACAACGATGTGTTTTTAACAAAATCTACTGCAAAAACCAGTGAAACAATAGAAGTTGATGGTGTTGATTATCCATTGGTTAAAATGGAAATCTCAAGAACTTCTCACCCTTATTATACAGGTAAATCTAAATTAGTAGATACAGCTGGTCGTATTGATAAGTTTAAAACCAAGTACGCAAAATTCAAAAAATAATTTTAGTGTAAACATATTTCACAAAAGCCTTTCAATTATTGAAAGGCTTTTTTATTTTGTAACAGTTTTATAAAATGTAACTTTGAACACTGAACACTGAACACTGAACACTGAACACTGAACACTGAACACTGAACACATGAACTATATCCTTTTTGATGGTCCTTCTCGAAACAATTTGTTGCCATTCACATTCACACGTCCAGTTGCAGATATTAGAATTGGTATTTTAACCATTAGAGAAAAGTGGGAAAAAGTTTTAGATACAACAACCACTACAGTTACCGAAGATTATTTGTCCGATAAATATCCAATGGTTGAGTTAGACGAAAACATAATGATAAATGCTTCGTTTTTACCAAATATGGAGTTGGTAGAAATGCTTAAGAATTTAAAAGAAAATCATGCCATTTTTAAAGATGAAGATGTGATTGCTTTTTTTACAAAAGAAACACAAGAGGAAGTAGATTTAGACGCTTATGAAGCTATAGAATTTAATAACGATGTGTTAAAAATTGAACATACTTGGGATATTTTTTCTAAAAATGGAGACGCACTACAAGAAGATTTTAATCTATTAACTAAAGGAAGACAATCTCAAGCTATACCTGAAACAGTGCATTGCATCAATGCTAATAACATCTTTATTGAAAAAGGTGCAAAAGTAGAAATAGCAGTTTTAAATGCAACTAATGGACCAATTTATATAGGAAAAAATGCAGAAATAATGGAAGCATGTGCTATTAGAGGTCCTTTTGCATTGTGCGAAAAATCAAC
Source organism: uncultured Flavobacteriaceae bacterium (assembly GCA_964427695.1). Classification (GTDB taxonomy): domain Bacteria; phylum Bacteroidota; class Bacteroidia; order Flavobacteriales; family Flavobacteriaceae; genus PRS1. Next base: position 1,024 of record CAYRVY010000426.1, on the reverse strand, counting down.
TGTTAAAATGGGAGCAAAAATCTATGGGCCAACTACAATTGGACCATACAGTACAGTTGGAGGTGAAGTGAGTAATTCTGTTATTTTTGGATATTCTAATAAAGGTCATGAGGGTTATTTAGGAAACTCAGTTTTAGGAGAATGGTGTAATTTAGGAGCAGATACAAATAACTCTAACCTTAAAAATAATTATGCCGAAGTGAAGCTTTGGGATTATAATACTGAAGGTTTTGCAAAAACAGGATTGCAGTTTTGTGGACTAATGATGGGCGACCATAGTAAATGTGGCATAAATACCATGTTTAATACAGGAACAGTTGTTGGTGTTAATACAAACATATTTGGCAGTGGGTTTCCTCGTAATTTTGTACCAAGTTTTAGTTGGGGAGGACATAAAGGATTTACCACTTATTTAACTAAAAAAGCTTTTGAAGTAGCTAAAGTAGTAATGTCACGTCAAAGCATTGAGTTTACGAAGCAGGATGTAGCTATTTTAGAACACGTTTTTGAGGAAACCAAGAAATTTAGGAGAGATTAATCCTAACTTTTAAGATTTAAAATTTGTGTTGTCCGATAATAGATATAAGACCGCTTTGTTGTAAGAAATAAAATATAAGACTTGTTTTTAGATATCTAATAATAAGTTGAATACAAATCATAAAAATGTAAAAATAACAATAACCGAAAATCAAAATAATGAAAAGCAAGGTGTCAATTTTCTGAAACCACCTAACTGTAACAGAAACAATGATTTAAATTAGGTTTATCAAAAAAATATATTCGTAAATTTGTGTGCTAATGTCATATTGAGTGCAGTCGAAATATTTTAATAAAAATAGTCTTCATTTTATTCAGAATGACAAAGATATATATAAAAAAAAACGTTGCATTTTACACTTTAGGCTGTAAGCTTAATTTTTCTGAAACCTCTACAATTGCTAGAAATTTTAAGAGCGAAGGCTTCAATCGTGTTGATTATTCAGAGCAGGCAGACATTTATGTTATTAATACATGTTCGGTTACC
>CAYRVY010000425.1:0-2388 GCA_964427695.1 uncultured Flavobacteriaceae bacterium | reverse complement strand
TACTTTGATCAGCTTCGCCAGTAAAAAAATGGGATATAAATGCAATAAAAAGTAAAAGACCAAGAATTAATAGCAGACTACCAAATACTAATTTTTGTTGATTAGATAATTTGAAACTCAACTTTTTAATTTTTTTTGATGCTTTTTTTTTGGTCGTTTTTTTCTTGATCATTAACGAGTCCTTGTTTTGAATATGAGATTCTGAAAATACTTCAGGATTGAATCACTTTACCTATTAAACAAAAATACAAATTACAAACGTTAACGAAACTATATTTTGAAAAATTGCATAGAAACCTTTTTAAAGTATTCAGTTGAGTTAATCTCGCTAAAAAGCGAGATCTGTTTTTAGTGTTTTTCAATAGGATAGTATTTAAAAAACCTTTGAAAAATAAATAAGACAACCAACTGCTATTGCAGCAATAGAAGCTATAAAAACTGCACCAGCTGCAATATCTTTAATAAATCCAATTTTACTATGATGCTCTGGATGAAAAAAATCTGCCATTTTTTCAATTGCAGTATTTAAGCCTTCAATACTCATAACCAAGCCAATGGCTAAAATTTGTAGCATCCATTCGGTTAAAGAAATATTATAGTAAAATCCTGCAAAAGTAACTAATAGAGCAATAAAGAATTGAATTTTAATACTTGCTTCAGTTTTTAAAAGTAGTATAGCTCCTTTAAAGGCACAACTAATACCTTTTAATGGGTAATTAATAATGTTGCCTTTTTTATCCATTATAATAATGCGTCTAAAGCTGCTTTGTAATTAGGTTCTTCAACAACTTCGGCTACTTGTTCGGTATATAAAACTTTTCCATTTTCATCCAAAACTATAATACATCTTGACAATAATCCTTCAATAGGACCATCTGTAAATTCTAGATGATAATCTTTTCCAAAAGCTCCATTTCTAAAATCGGAAAGCATTTCAACATTTTCAATTCCTTCTGCTCCACAAAATCGTGATTGAGCAAATGGAAGATCTTTGGATATACATAGTACTTTCGTGTTTGCTAAACCAGAAACCTCTTTATTAAAATGTCTTACTGATGCCGCACAAGTTCCAGTATCTACACTATGAAAAATATTTAAAACGAGTTTATGTCCTTTATAATCTGAAAGCGTTGCATTAGATAAATTGTTTTTTGCTAAACTAAATTCAGGAGCAGCTGATCCAATTTCTGGTAAATCGCCTAAAGTGTTAATCGTGTTTCCTTTTAATGTTACTGTTGCCATAATTGATATAGATTTATGGTAAAAATAATGTTTTTATAACGTTAAACAGCACTTTATTAGTATTAGATTTAATAAGATATTTCTATATTAATATAACAACAATCAATTTTGATAATGATGATTAAAGCTTTAATTTTATAGAATTAAAAAAACTTAAAAATCAAAAAATGGAAAACAATAAAATGCATACAGAAGGCAAGTGTCCTTTTTCAAGTGGAGCAATAAAAGAAAGCGCAGGAGGAGGCACATCTAACAGTGATTGGTGGCCCAATCAATTAAAATTGAATATTCTTCGTCAAAATTCTTCGTTAACAAATCCTATGGATAGCGATTTTAATTATGCAGAGGAGTTTAAGAATTTAGATCTCAATGCTATAAAGAATGATCTTGTTAATTTAATGACAGATTCTCAAGATTGGTGGCCTGCAGATTATGGACATTATGGACCATTATTTATTAGAATGTCTTGGCATAGTGCTGGAACATATCGTATTTCTGATGGTCGTGGAGGAGGAGCTTCTGGTTCACAACGTTTTGCACCACTTAATAGTTGGCCAGATAATGGCAATCTAGATAAAGCACGTTTATTGCTTTGGCCAATTAAACAAAAATATGGTAATAAAATTTCTTGGGCAGATTTAATGATTCTAGCAGGTAACTGTGCGCTTGAGTCAATGGGCTTTAAAACCTTTGGTTTTGCTGGTGGGCGTATCGATGTTTGGCAACCAGAAGAAGATATATATTGGGGATCAGAAACAGAGTGGTTAGGAGATAAGCGTTATACAAACGATAGAGAATTAGAGAATCCTCTTGGTGCTGTACAAATGGGACTTATATATGTAAATCCCGAAGGTCCAAATGGAAATCCAGATCCTTTAAAATCTGCTGTAGATATTCGCGAAACTTTTGCACGTATGGCAATGAATGACGAAGAAACTGTAGCACTTGTTGCAGGTGGACATACGTTTGGTAAAGCACATGGAGCAGCAGATCCAGATAAATATGTTGGGAGAGAACCAGCTGCAGCAAGTATTGAAGAACAAGGTTTAGGTTGGAAAAACACCTTTGGTTCTGGTACTGGAGATGATACCATTACAAGTGGTATTGAAGGTGCTTGGACACCACATCCAACACGTTGGGATCATG
>CAYRVY010000424.1:0-2399 GCA_964427695.1 uncultured Flavobacteriaceae bacterium | reverse complement strand
AATAAAAACAAACATTTTATTATAAAACTGTAACAGTCGTGTATTATTATAATCTTTTCTATAGACAATTTGTTTTTTAATGCTCACCAACCAAAATATAGAGCAACTTATACAGCTGTGTAAATCTGGCAACCAATCTGCGCAATTGGAAGTTTATAACAGGTATTATAAAGCAATGTATAATATAGCTTTTAGAATTGTAAAAGATAGTTTTGAAGCTGAAGATATCATGCAAGACTCCTTTTTAACTGCATTTACAAAGTTAGAAAGTCTTAAAGAATCTGTAACATTTGGCTCTTGGCTAAAGCGTATAGTAACAAACAACAGTATTTACCACTATAAAAAAAATAGTAAATACAAAGAAGTTCATTTAGATGACGTATTGTATAAAGTTGAAGATAATAATGGTATAACGAGTGATTATGAATTTACAAACTTAAAAGCAAAACAAGTTTTAGAAACCATGAAATCGCTAAAAGACAGCTATAGAGTTTCGCTTACATTACATCTTATAGAAGGCTATGATTACGAAGAAATTAGCGATATCATGAATATTTCATACGCTAACTGTCGTACAACAATTTCTCGTGCTAAAGAGAACTTAAGACAAAAATTACAGCATTTGGCTGAATATTAAATTTTAATAATGAAAAACGACAATTTAAATACCTTATTTAAAAATCTTGAAAAAGATTTCGATATTGAAATTCCTGGTTTAGGTCATCAACAGCGTTTTTTAGACAAATTAAATAACCAACCTGAAACTGCTGTTTTAATTACAAAACCACAACGAAGCATTTGGCGACCATTAGTAAGTGTTGCAGCTTCAATTGCATTATTAATTTCTCTTTTTGTAGTAATTCAACCCAATAGCAATTCAAAAGATCTGGCAAGTATTTCGCCTGAAATGGCAAATACCCAAGATTTTTTCACAAATGCTATTACAACCGAGCTTGAAAAGTTAAATGTTGAGGAAACACCAGAGTTTCAAGATTTAATTGTTGATGCTTTATTTCAAATTAAAATGCTTGAAGAAAATTATAATCAATTAAGGATGGACTTAAATGAAAGTGGTAACGATAAGCGTGTAATTTATGCTATGATTACCAACTTTCAAAACAGAATAGATGTATTACAAGTTGTATTACAACACATTGAAGATATTAAACAATTAAAAAACAATACTTATGAAAACAGCTCTACTATATAAAGCTATCATTGCTTTATTTATCATTCCAACTTTAGTTTTTGGAAATAACAATTCTGATCTAAAGGGAAAATACACTAAAGATAAAACCATTAACAAAGAATATATTGTACATCCAGATGCTACTTTTAAAGTAGATAATAGTTATGGAAATATCAACATTGTAACTTGGGATGAAAATCGAATCGTTATTGAAGTACATATCACTACTAATGGTAATAACGAAGAAAAAGTGCAAAAGAAGCTTGACCAAATTACAGTAGTATTTAGTAATTCTCCTAGCCTGGTTTCGGCAAAAACAAAATTTAGTAAAAATAGATCATGGTGGAATTGGGGCAACAACAATGTAAACATGAAAATTAATTACACCGTCAAAATGCCTATTACAAACAATGTTGATATTAGCAATGATTATGGAAGTATTAATTTAGACAAACTAGAAGGTCATGCAAAAATTAACTGCGATTATGGTAAAATTACTACCAAAGAACTTATGGCAGATAATAATATTCTGACTTTTGATTATACGAATCATAGCTATTTTGAATACATAAAAAGCGGAAAAATAAATGCTGATTATAGCAGTTTTACAATTGGTAAAACTAATGATATAGATATTATTGCAGATTACTCAAAATCTGTTATTGAAATAGCAGAAGATGTATCTTTTAATTGTGATTATGGTTCAATTACTATTGAAAAAGCAAACAATATAACTGGAGATGGAGACTATTTAACAACACGCATAGGAGATGTCTATAAAAATGTAAGCATGATTGCAGATTATGGCTCCTTTAAAATTAATAATATGACCTCTAATTCTGGTAATATTAATATAGAATCAGACTATATGAAAATTACTTTAGGTTACTCTGAAGATTATAGTTTTAACTTCAACATCAACTTAAGCTATGGGTCATTAAGAGATACCGATGGCTTCGAATTTTCTACAAAGAACATTAAGTCAAGAAGTAAATATTATGTAGGTCACTATGGCAGTATTAATTCCGGAAATACTATTAAAATCAATTCCGATTACGGAAGCGTAACCTTTAAAAAAAATTAATAACAATCAAAAAACAACAATTATGAACAAATCAATCTTATTATTAGTAGCTTTAATGCTCTCATCAGTGTCTCAAGCACAATGGTGGGGAAACGAAAAAGTAAAAGGAAATGGCAACATGACTAC
>CAYRVY010000423.1:0-2401 GCA_964427695.1 uncultured Flavobacteriaceae bacterium | reverse complement strand
AACGAAACCTAAATGGTACACGAAAAGAAAAACACTCTGTTAATGCTACCAAGTGTTTTACTTTAGGTTGTGTAATTCTTGCTATTTGTATTGCTAGTATTGCTAATTTATTTGAGAATTTAATCCAGTTAGTAAATATTATAGGTTCCATTTTTTATGGAAATATTCTCGGTATATTTTTATTGGCATTCTTCTATAAAAATGTGAAAGGAAATGCTGTATTTATAGCAGCAATCATAACTCAAATTTTAATAATTGGTTTATTCTTATTAAACGAATATGATTATATAAATCTTCCGTTTTTATGGCTAAATTTTGTAGGCTGTAGCATAGTGACATTTATAGCTCTACTAATGTCTTATAAGTCATTAGACAAAAAAGATAAGTTTACATTATTTCTTTTAACAGCAATTTTAGGATTCTTTCTATTTAATACTATTTAAGCTAAATAAAAATCATCTTAAATCATCTCACTTACTTCTAAATTAAGTAATAAAGGTCATGTTTTAATTACTTTTAGTACATTTTGCTTGTCTATTAGTAAAGTTTTCTTTACTTTTTATAAATAATTAAAATACATCTATTATGAAAACGAGCTATTTATTGCCAAACAAGTACAAAACCATAGGCTGGATTCTATTTATTGCTGGGATAATTTCAGGCATTATATTTTACGCTAATGAATATGAAACTGATAAATTAACAATAAATGTATTGTCTATTCATAATGGAGATTCAATATTTGGAGCTACTAAAAGCTTCTTTAATATTATTAGAAATAGCATCGTTGACGAATTAATAACTTTAGCAATTATAATTGGTGGTTTGCTGGTTGGTTTTACTAAAGAAAAAGTAGAAGACGAATTTATATATAAACTTCGTAAAGACTCTTTAGTTTGGGCTCTTGTCTTTAATTATTCAATTTTAATATTGGCTACTGTTTTTGTATATAACCTCGCATATCTTGACCTTATAATATTCAATATGTTTACGCCTTTAGTGTTTTTTATATTCCGTTTTAATTTTCTTAAATTCAAATCTCAAAGCCATGAAGAATAGTATAAAAGTACAGCGCGCCATTCATGATATGACTCAAGCAGATTTAGCATTAAAAATTGGAGTAAGCAGACAATCTATCAATGCTATTGAAAAAAACAAATACGTACCTTCTACAGTTTTAGCACTAAAAATTGCGAAGCTTTTTAAAAAACCCGTTGAAGATATTTTCTTTTTAGAAAACAAAGATTAAGAACAAAAATAGACCTCACAGGTTTTAAAAACCTGTGAGGTCTATATATTTTAGACTTGTATATAATATTCTATTACTTCATCCACTCAGCAATAGAGTCTTTATTCATTTTAATGTAATCTGCATTTCCAGCTTTTTCAGAAGCAGCTAATGACTTTTTTGCCAGTTCTACTGCTCCAGCTTTATCGCCTGCCGCAGCATAGATTAAAGACTGTTGTCTTAATTGCCAAAAACGTGGATTGTCATTCATTGCCATTGCTTTGTCAATCCATTTTTTAGCTTTATTTATATCCTTTCCTTCACTTAAAAAATAACTTGCTGCTGCATAGTAATCTCCAAATCCTGGTCCTTTCATAACTTTATCGATAGAAGTCATTACAGCTTTATCTGTTGGCACTTCAAATTTAACGCCTACATAAGCTCTTTCCCAAAGCATTCCTATTACTGCAGAACTGCTGGTTAAATCATCAAAAGAAATTGTAAATGATTGAATGTCCATTTCCATAGGATAAACATCTACAGTTACACGAGCAGCAACTTTGGTTTCGTCCAATTCAGTTGGAGCACCTCCACTTTCATGATCTGTGTAAAAAATTACGTCCCATTTAGTGGCTTCTGGAATAGTAAGTATTGCATAACTTCCTGCTTTTACACTTGTTCCTCCAATAGTTACATCGTCGCTAAAGGTAATTTTAGTTCTTGCATTAGCTCCTGTTCTCCAAACTTTTCCGTAAGGAACTAAACCTCCAAAAATAGTACGATCTCTCATCGAAGGACGCGAGTACTCTAATTTAACATCTGTTAGCCCAACCGTTTGTTTAACTTTAGAGAATGGACTTGGTGCTGGTGTTTCTAATTGTGCATTTACAGCATACGACATTGTAAATGCTAATGTAATTAGTAATAGTTTTTTCATTGTGATAGGTTTTAATGTTTATAAAATAATAGAGCTTAAATTTACGAATTACAAACGCTTTCAAATGTTAACAAACTCTTAAAATAAGAGCTTTCTTTTTTCAAACAAATAGTAATGATATGACTGAAGAAAATTACTTTTTGCTAAAGACATTGAATAAATTATTAATAAAAACCCTTAAAACTTCTGCATTAAAATAGCTGTTATGGTTTTAATACCATCAATATAATTTCCCA
>CAYRVY010000422.1:0-2412 GCA_964427695.1 uncultured Flavobacteriaceae bacterium | reverse complement strand
AAGTTTAGTTCTACAATTATTGGCGACGGTTGTAAAATAGATAATCTGGTGCAAATTGCTCATAATTCTATAATGGGACGTTCTTGTATTATGGCAGGACATAGTGGACTTGCAGGTTCTGTTACTTTGGGCGATGGTGTTGTAATTGGCGGAAGCGCATCTATTAAAGATCACACAACCATTCATTCGGGAGCTACAGTTGGAGCAGGTTCTGGCGTAATGGGAGATGTGCAAGCAGGTAAAACTGTTTTAGGATATCCAGCTCAAGATGCTAGAGACATGCTAAAACAATGGGTGACTATTAGAAAGCTAATTAAAAATAACAAAAACTAAGTTTTTTATAAAACTCTATTATATAGATGTTTATTTAAAACCGAAGGCAATTTATTTTGTTTTTGGTGTTTTCTCCTTTATGGTTTTAATTCTCTAGCAAACACAAAAATATGTCACAATTTTGAAAATATAAACAAAGAATAATATCTTTATTTTATGAGTACAACTAACAATAATACCCACTTCGAAACCCTAGATCCACAAGATTGGGAACAATCAAAAGCATTGATGCATCAAATGGTGGATGATGCTTTTGATTATACACAAAACGTAAGAGATCGTAAAATTTGGCAAGAGATGCCTAAGGATGTTCTTAACACTTTTAAAACTACTTTGCCACAACAGCCTAGTAATGCAGAAGATGTTTATAAAGAACTTCAGGAAAATGTATTGCCTTATCCCATGGGGAATGTTCATCCTCGATTTTGGGCTTGGTATATGGGAAATGGTACCATTTCTGGTGTTATGGGCGATTTTTGGACTTCTATACTCAACCCTAATTTAGGAGGTGGTAATCATGCTGCACATAAAGTTGAAGAACAAGTTATAAGCTGGATAAAAGAAATTGTGGAGTTTCCAAAATCGGCTGGCGGTTTACTGGTAAGTGGTGGTTCTATGGCAAACTTTACTGCGCTGGCAGTTGCACGAAATGTAAAAGCTGGTTACGATATAAGATCCGAAGGGTTAAGAAAAAATAATTTAGTGTTTTATGCATCTACCGAAATACATAGCTGCAATATAAAAGCTATAGAATTATTAGGTCTAGGAACAAAAGGTCTTAAAAAAATTAAAGTAAATGAAGACTATACCATAAATATTGAAGCATTAAAACATCAAATACAGGAAGATAAAGCAAACGGATTAAAACCAATATGCATTATTGGGACATCAGGAACAGTAAATACAGGAGCAGTAGATAATTTAAATGTTTTGGCAGATATTTGCGAACTGGAAAATTTGTGGTTTCATGTGGATGGAGCAATTGGTGCTATCGCTATGTTATCAGATAAAATTAAGAAACAACTTAAAGGCATTGAACGTGCAGATTCTGTAGCGCTCGATTTACACAAATGGTTACATATGCCTTTTGAAGTTGGTTGTGTACTAATTAAAGATAAAGCCAGACATAAAGACACTTTCTCATTAATTCCAGAATATTTAGCAAAAACCAATAGAGGCTTGGCTTCAGGCGAAAATTGGTTTAGTGAGTATGGTTTACAACTCTCCAGACGCTTTAGGGCTCTAAAAGTTTGGATGTCGCTTAAAGAACATGGCAGCAAGCGCTTTGGTAGAATGATTACCAGAAACCTTGATCAGGCTTTTTACTTGGCTGAGCTTGTAAATAACAATACAAATCTTGAACTTATTGCACCAGTAGGTATGGATATTGTGTGCTTTAGATATAATCCAGGAGGCTTGAATTTGGAGAAATTAAATGCAACAAATAAAGAAATAAAACTCCAACTGGAAGAGCGTGCTATTGCATTGCCAGGCTATACGACTCTTAATGGTATGTATTGTTTACGTTGTGCCATTTCCAGCCATCGTGTCACAAATGAAGATTTTAATGAATTCGTGGCAAGCGTTTTAACAATTGGTGCAGAGCTTACTGAATAAAGTATTAATAAAAACTTACTCCAACCAATCCTTAAACTCTTTAACTCGCTCTCTTGCCACGATAACATCTTGTTCTTTGTAAGAATTAAGTTTTATTTGTAATCGTGAATTGGTATAGCTTAGCATATCTTTTATAGCATTAATGTTTACAACGAATTTTCGGTTTATACGAAAAAAAATTTGCGGTTCCAGCTCATCTTCAAGTTGTTCTAAAGTGGTATCTAAAAGATAGTTTCTACCTTCTGAAGTGTGTAAATATGTGCCTTTATTTTCGCTGTAAAAACACTCTATATCATCAATATTAATAAGTTTGAGGTGTTGTCCAACTTTTATCGAAAAACGCTTTTTATAGTCACGGCCTATCGGATTAATAAGCAACTTTTTAATATCGTTAAAATCTAATGTAACAGTTTGTTTCTCAGGTAAACGCTCTTTGTATTTATTAACTGCTTCAGCCAATTC
>CAYRVY010000421.1:0-2413 GCA_964427695.1 uncultured Flavobacteriaceae bacterium | reverse complement strand
CACGAAAAGATGCTGTAAATGCTTATTTAGAAATGGAACAGAGTGAAGAGTTTTGCAACCCTTTAAAATATAACGATGCTCTTGAAACTGATTATGATGCCATACTATTGTCAGGAGGTCATGATAAAGCTGTTAGAGAATATTTAGAATCCAAGATATTGCAACAGCTTATAGTAGCATTTTTTAAAGCTAAAAAACCTGTTGCTGCTGTGTGCCATGGGGTTGTATTAGCTGCAAGAAGTATAGATTCTGATACTGAAAAATCGGTTTTACACAACTATAAAACAACCTCTTTGCTAAAATCTCAAGAGTTATTAGCCTATAACCTAACCAGACTTTGGCTTAAAGATTATTATTTAACCTATCCTGGACTAACTACCGAAGACGAAGTGAGATCTGTTTTATCAAACCAAGCTAATTTTATAAAAGGTCCTTTCCCTCTACAAAAAGATAGTCCTGAAGATTTAAAAAAAGGATTTGTTGTAAGGGATAGAAATTATGTGTCTGCAAGATGGCCAGGAGATATCTATAGTTTTTCTTTAGAATTTATTAAAATAGTTCAGGAAGTTTAATATTTCGCTATATTTATGATTTAGCAAATTATAAACTAAAAAATACGCACATATTATATGAAAATTAAAAATGTAACCATTGCAGGAGCTGGAACTTTAGGCTCACAAATAGCATGGCAAACTGCTTTTAAAGGATTTAATGTAACTATATATGATGCCTTCGAAAAAGGAATTGAGCGTTGTAAACAATTTCATGAGCAATACGCAAAAATATTCCTGAATTCAAGAAGTGTATCACAAGAAAAAATTGATGAAACTTTTAAACGATTAAGCTACACTACCAATTTAGCTGAAGCTGTAAAAAATACAGATCTCATCAGCGAATCCATTCCTGAAGACCTTGAAATTAAAAAAGCTTTTTATGTCGAACTCGCTAAAGTAGCTCCCAAAAAAACAATTTTTACGACTAATTCTTCAACCTTATTACCTAGTCAATATGCTGCTGAAACTGGTCGCCCAGAAAAATTTATGGCCTTACATTTTGCCAATTGGATTTGGGATGCTAATATTGGAGAGGTTATGGGACATCCTAAAACAGATTTAAAATATTTTGATAGAATTATTGAGTTTGCTAAAGATATTGGTATGGTTCCAATCCCTATTTATAAAGAGCAACATGGTTACGTTATAAACTCTTTACTTGGACCATTGCTTCAAGCTGCAGGAAATTTATTGGTTAACGAAGTTGCCGATTACGAAACAATTGACAAGACTTGGATGATTACTTCCGGCACGAAAATGGGTCCTTGTGCCATTATGGATATGGTAGGATTAGAAACCATTTACAATATTGAAAAGCTTTGGAGCGAAAAACTGAATGATAAACTTGGATTAGCACGAGCTGAATATTTTAAGAAAAACTTTATAAATAAAGGAAAACTCGGCATGAAAACCAGAGAAGGTTTTTATACCTATCCAAATCCTAAATACAAAAATCCAGATTTTTTATCTTGAACTCATCTTGAGTTCATTAACAAATATGAACAATAAATGAATACAATAAAAGATAAATTTAATTTAGAAGGTAAAATAGCTATCATTACTGGATCTTCTAAAGGCATTGGTAAAGCCATAGCGAAAGCTTTTGCAGACTGTGGTGCTACTGTAGTAATAAGCAGCCGAAAACAAGATGCTTGCGAAGAAGTGGTTACAGAGTTTAAATCTTTAGGATTAAATGCTGTTGCTATAGCTTGTCATGTTGGTGACAATGACAGCAGAAAAAATTTAGCAGAAAAAACGATTATTGAATGTGGAGGAATCGATATTCTAGTTAATAATGCAGCCACAAATCCTGTTTATGGACCAATTGAAGATGCTCCATTAGAAGCTTTCGATAAAATTATGAATGTAAATGTAAAAGCACCTTGGGATTTAGCCAATAAATGTTTAGAAAGCATGAAATCCAGAGGTGGCGGAAGTATCATTAATATCAGTTCTATTGAAGGTGAGCATCCAGGTTATGGTTTGGGTTTATATTCTTCAAGTAAAGCTGCTTTATCTATGCTTACTAAGAATCAAGCTAAAGAATGGGGAAAATATGGCATTCGTGTTAATGCGATTTGCCCAGGTTTGATACAAACAAAGTTTAGCGCTGCCTTGTGGACAGATGATAAAGTGATGCATCAAATTAATAAAAAATTGCCTCTTGGAAGAATGGGACAATCTGAAGAAATTGCAAGTGTTGCATTACTTTTAGCTTCTGATGCTGGCAGTTATATTACTGGCAGCTTGCAAGTAGTAGATGGAGGTTTTTTAATTTCAGGTTAAAAACTAATACCAATATAACCATAAAATGACACATATAAATTGTTTCTTTTTAGCTGACATGTCGTTAAAAAATA
>CAYRVY010000420.1:1251-2413 GCA_964427695.1 uncultured Flavobacteriaceae bacterium | reverse complement strand
CAACACCTACCATAACAGACATTGGTGTTGCTAAACCTAATGCACAAGGACAAGCGATTATTAATACAGCAATTGCATTAACAAAACCAAAAACTAATCTATCGTTTTCTGGACCAAAAATATACCAAGCAAAAAATGTAATTATTGCAATTGCGATTACAATTGGTACAAAATATTTTGAAATTTTATCGGCTAATTTCTGAATTGGAGCTTTACTTCTGCTCGCATTATTTACCATTTGAATGATTTGCGAAAGCAAGGTTTCTGAACCTACTTTTTCGGCAATCATTACAAAGGATTTTGTTCCGTTTATGGTTCCTGAACTTACGGCATCGCTTACGGTTTTATCTACAGGAATTGGTTCTCCTGTTATCATGCTTTCATCAATAGTGCTATGACCTTCTGTTATTTTTCCGTCCACAGGAATTTTATCGCCTGGTTTTACACGTAATAAATCGCCTTTTTTGATATCGTGAATTGAGATTACTTTATTACCTTTTGGTGTTACTAAAGTTGCTTCGGTTGGTGCTAACTTCAATAGTTCTTTAATCGCTCCGCTGGTTTGGCTATGTGCTCTTGCTTCTAATAATTGCCCTAATAAAACTAAAGTTAGAATAACTGTTGTTGCTTCAAAATAAACGAAAACCGTTCCTGCTTCTGTTTTAAATTGTTCTGGAAAAACTTCTGGAAAAAACATAGCTACTATACTAAATAACCATGCAACTCCTGTACCAATACCTATTAATGTAAACATGTTTAGATTCATTGTTTTTATAGAAGTCCAAGCACGTTCAAAAAACATCCAACAGGTATAAAATACAACTGGAAGCGATAAAACTAATTGTATCCAATTCCAAGTATGCTGCGGAAATATTTTTGCAAATGGATTTCCTGGAATTAATTCTCCCATTGCAATAATTAGAATTGGTACTGTGAAAAGTGTTGAGATTTTCATCTTTTTCAACAATCTTTGATACGTTTTATCCTCTTCACTTTCTGAAGGTTCCATAGGAATTAAATCCATTCCGCAAATAGGACAAGAACCAGATGCATCTTTTATAACTTCTGGATGCATTGGACAAGTATATTGTGTTATTTGTACGGCTTTTGGTTGCTCTACTAAATCCATTCCGCAAACTGGACAACCTACTTGAGATGTGTA
>CAYRVY010000420.1:0-1151 GCA_964427695.1 uncultured Flavobacteriaceae bacterium | reverse complement strand
TATAAGATGTTAAAGGCATTTCATCATCTCTAATTTGACTAATAATTGACTTTAATTTACTTTTCTGTCTTCGCTTTGAATACTCTCCAAACTCATTAAAATTAAGTTCTCCTTTAGCTTCGGTAATATGATCTTCTAAAAACCAAGCAACAGGTTGTAATTTGTTGTACCAGGGATAATAAGTGTTATTACTATGGCAATCATAACATGATGTTTTTAATTGGGTTTCAATACTTTCAGGAACATCAAAAATTGTCATAAAATCTGAAGCTAAAGCTGTATCACTCTGGTTGTAAGTTTTTGGGATAAACTGAATGCCAATGAAAACTACAAGTAATGCAATACCAATTTTTTTCATGTTTTTTTTCATGTCATAATTTTATTTAGACCTCACAGGTTTCACTTGTCCGCCGAAGATTTATCGAAGGAGGAAAACCTGTGAGGTCTTGCAAAAAGCTATTAATTAATTTGCTTTTTTACACTACCACACTTCATCATTTTAGCTCCAAAATATGGATTTTTGATCTCTTCTACTTCGCTTAACCAGTAAGCACCTTTGTTATTATTTGCCATTGGACAAAAATCGTGATACAAGGTTTTTTCAGTTCCTAATAATGTAATCAGGTCGTTAATATCTGTACTCATCACTTCAAAATGTTCTCTTTGGTGTGCAATATCACTTTTTACAATATGCTCAGCATGTTCTTTTGCACTTTCCATAATTTCCATATACTCTTTGTGAGTATCTCCTTCTAATGTTGTCATATCAAATTTAGAAAAAGCTGCCACCATTGCTGTTCCTCCTTTTGCTGCATCTTTATCGCTATCTGCTACTAATCCGTTTTTTATTTGAATATAAGCATCAATAATTGGAGTAGTGGCAACATTTTTTTGATTACTTGCGTCTATATCTCTTTCATCATGAGAAGTAGTAGAAGCATCATTATCATGGTGTCCATCACTATTATCATGCTTCATTTCTTCATTAATTTCACTACTCATTTCGGTGTTATTACCATCTTCTTGGTTGTGCTCTTTTTTAGTCTCTTTACAAGATATTGCTGTAAGGGTTACAAATGCTATTGCAAAAATTCCTATTGTTAGTTTTAAGTTTTTCATTTTAAATAAATTATTAGTATTAATTAATGTTT
>CAYRVY010000419.1:0-2415 GCA_964427695.1 uncultured Flavobacteriaceae bacterium | reverse complement strand
ATATAAAATTATAAAATAAAATGGATTTAAATAATAAATAACTACATCAGCAAAAAAGTATAAGGTAAACATGTTGAAAAACAGGTGCATCTGGTCTACATGTAAAAACCCAGAGCTAATCATACGCACTTTTTCGCCTCTTTTTAAACCACCAATATTAAACTTATATTTTTCAAAAAATGAATAGTCATTAAACCCTTTCATCGAAAAGATAATATTTGCACCAATAATTATTAATGTAATTAAACTTAAATTGCTCATAAATTGTTACGGTTAAAACTAATTATAATATATACTAAAAGCATTCAGTATATTTGTTTCTGCAAATCTAAAATTAATTCATGCAATTTCTAGCTTACATTATTATTTTTCCGTTTTTGTGGTTAATCTCAATACTTCCATTTAAATTATTATATGCATTTTCCGATATTTTATATGTGTTTATTTATAAAGTCTTTGGATATAGAAAAAAAATAGTGAAAGAGAATTTATATCTTGTGTTTCCTAACAAATCCAAAGAAGAAATCGATAGAATTACAAAAACGTTTTATCATCATTTTTGCGATATGATGGTAGAGTCTATCAAGTCTTTAACGATTTCTGAAGCTGAAATGAAAAAGCGTTTTGTTTTCACAAATCTAGAAGAAATCCACAAAATTGAAAAAGCAAACAAGAGCATCGTTTTAATGTGTGGTCATTATGCAAGTTGGGAATGGATTTTTATACTTCAAAAATATATTAAGCACAAAGGTTATGCAGTTTATAAACGATTAGCCAATAGATATTTCGATCGATTAGTAAAACGCATTAGAGCGAAATATAATAGCTATTTAATAACGACTAAAGAAACAATTCCAATTTTAACGGAAGCCAAAAATAGAGGCGAATTAACAATTAATGGTTTTATATCAGACCAATCGCCAAAAGTAAATAAAGCCTTCCATTGGAATGACTTTATGGGAATTAAAGTTCCTATACATACTGGAGCAGAAATGCTGGCAAAAAAACTGGATATGGCTGTGGTGTTTTTAAGAGTAAAAAAACTAAAACGCGGCTATTATGAAACTACTTTTGAAACCATTACTCTAAATCCGAATGAGTATAAAGACTACCAAATAACAGACCTCTTTTTAAAGCTTGTTGAAAAACAAATACACCAAGCTCCAGAGTATTATTTATGGACACATAAACGCTGGAAACATAGAGATAAAGTACCTAAAGAGTTTCAGGAAGCTAAAACGTAAACCAATTATTAATTTTATTGGTTCTATAATCTTGATTAAACTGTTTGTGAATAAACTCATTCGTCATTTTATCGTAATTGTAATCTTCAGCCCATTCTGTATGGTTTTGTGCTAAAGCTTTAATACTTTCACATACAAAATCTACTTCTTCGCTAGTAGTTGTTGGATGAATAGACATACGAATCCAACCTGGTTTTCGTATTAAATCACCAATGGAAATTTCTTTTGTTAAGGCATCAGACATTTTATGATCTACATGTAATAGAAAATGACCATAAGTTCCTGCACAACTACAACCTCCTCGTGTTTGTATACCGAAGCGATCATTCAATAATTTTACTCCCAAATTAAAATGTAAATCATCTATATAAAATGAAATTACTCCTAACCTATCCTGATGTTTTGGTGCAAGAATATTAATATTATCAATACTATCAAGTTCAGAAAAAATGATTTGTAAAATTTCACGCTCTCTTTCTAATATGTTTTTTACTCCCATTTGCTCTTTTAACTTGATTGCTAAAGCAATTTTTATTGACTGCAAAAACCCTGGAGTACCACCATCTTCTCTGTCTTCAATATCGTCTATATACTTATGTTCTCCCCAAGGATTAGTCCAACTTACGGTTCCTCCTCCTGGGTTATCAGGAATCATATTATGGTACAATTTTTTGTTAAAAATTAAAACTCCCGAAGTTCCTGGACCGCCAAGAAATTTATGAGGTGAAAAGAAAATAGCGTCTAAAGCAGCATTATCATCTTCTGGATGCATATCTATATCAATATATGGTGCTGCACAGGCATAATCTACAAAACAAACACCATTATACTTATGCATCAATTTTGCTATATCATGACATGGTACCTGAATTCCTGTAACATTAGATCCTCCTGTAATTGTAGCAATTTTAAGTGTGTAATCTTTATATTGTTCTAATAATTCTTTCAGATTTTCTAAACTGAACAATCCATCTTTTCCTGGCGGAATTATTACAACTTTTGCTATGGTTTCTAACCAAGAGGTTTGGTTAGAATGATGCTCCATATGAGTGATAAATACAACAGGTTTGATATCGTTAGGAATATTTGCATATTGCTGTAAATTTTCTGGCATTTTCAATCCAAGAATACGCTGAAACTTATTTACCACACTAGTCATTCCACTACCTGA
>CAYRVY010000418.1:0-2415 GCA_964427695.1 uncultured Flavobacteriaceae bacterium | reverse complement strand
GCATTCTGCAACTTGTTCCTTAACACGTTTATCAATCGCTAATAAATCATCTGCTGAAGCATATTTGTTTTCAAGAATAATGTCTTTTACTTGCGTTATTGGGTCAATCTTCTTGTATTCGGCAACTTCATCTTTGGTTCTGTAATGTTGAGCATCACTCATTGAGTGACCTCTATAACGATAGGTTTTCATTTCTAAAAATGATGGTCCTCTTCCATTTCGTGCTCTTTCTATTGCTTCGTTTACAGCTTCTGCTACTTTTACAGGATTCATTCCATCAACAGGACCAGAAGGCATTTCGTAACCTAAACCTAATTTCCAAATTTCGGTATGACTTGCTGTACGCTCTACCGAAGTTCCCATTGCATAACCATTATTTTCGCAAATAAAAACTACTGGAAGATTCCAAAGCATTGCCAAATTAAAAGTTTCGTGTAATGATCCTTGTCGCGCAGCTCCATCTCCAAAACAGCATAAAGTTACAGCGCCATTTCCATGATATTTATCTCCAAACGCCATTCCTGCACCTAAAGGAATTTGACCTCCTACAATACCATGACCTCCGTAAAAACCATGTTCTTTAGAAAATATGTGCATCGAGCCACCAAGACCTTGAGAAGTGCCTGTTGCTTTACCATAAAGCTCTGCCATAACACGTTTAGGATCGACTCCCATTCCTATAGGTTGCACATGATTACGATAAGCTGTAATCATTTTGTCTTTGGTTAAATCCATAACATGTAAAGCTCCTGCTAATATAGCCTCTTGTCCATTATATAAGTGAAGGAAACCTCTGACTTTTTGTTGAATATATACTGCTGCCAGTTTGTCTTCAAACTTTCTCCAGAAATACATATCTTCATACCATTTAAGGTAAGTATCTTTAGTAATTTTTTTCATTGACTCTTTCTAACTTTTTATTTAAGCAAACTACAAAAGTAACACTTTGTTCGGTATTGAAAAAACGTAAATTGACTAAAGTATACAAATATTTACAACGCTCAACAAACTATAATATAAGCTATGCACGAAGATAATTCCCTCTTTAGTGGAAGCATACACCTTATAGAACAGACTTATCAAATACTAATGGTAATAAATTTGCTAATGAATTGGATTTTACAACTTTTCCAGTTTCTCCCATAAAATAGATTTCTATAGGTGTTTTTTGTTTTATTTCATATTCTGCAATGGATTGTCTGCAAGCACCACAAGGAGGAATTGGAGTTACTGTTTTAGTTTTTTTTGAACCAGCAGTAATCGCCATTTTTAAAATTTTAACTTCTGGAAATTGAGAACCTGCATAATAAATGGCTGTACGTTCAGCACATAGCCCAGAAGGATAAGATGCGTTTTCTTGATTACTACCAGTTATAACTTCTCCATTCTCTAAAAGTAACGCTGCACCAACAAAAAAATTAGAATATGGTGCATACGCTTTTTTTCTTGCTCTTGCTGCCTGCTTCATTAAACTCTGAATATTATCTGGAACTTCTTCAATAGAATTAAAAACATAAAGTGTAGATTCTATTTTTACTTCTTTCATATGTAACTACTTTAGACAAAAAAACTATTGCAATTTACAATAGTTTCTTTTTATAATCAATGAATATGCATTTCTAATATTCATAATATTCTCCATCTCCAAAATTAAATGTTAAAGAAAACCGCAATGTGTTTTCTAAAGGGCTTTGTACTTTTGAAGCTGAAAACAAATATGATAAATCTATATTTATAGTGGTGTATTTAAATCCTGCACCCAATGCCAAAAATTTTCTTGCTCCTTTATCGTCACTTTCATTAAAATATCCTAATCTCATCGCAAATGAGTCTTGATATTGGTATTCTGCACCTATTGCATAAGTAAATTCTTTTAGCTCTTCACTAAATCCTCCTGGTGCATCGCCAAACGATTGAAATACTCCTGAAAGAAAATTAATATCTGGATCTTGACCAGAAATAATAACGTTTTCTTGAACCGAAACTCCTAAAACATCTGTATCATTAACATCAGTACCATTTTCTGGATCGTAAATTCCATTTCCGTTATTATCTGCGAACTCAAATTCTTCACCTAAAACTGGTGGTGTAGGTACTAAAAGTTTAGCAACCTCTATTGTTACAGCCAGTTTATTATATTCATCAAAAATAAAATCGAAGCCTCCTCCGAGTCTTAAGGTTGTAGGTAAAAAATTCTCTCTGCCAGCAGCATCATATTTGATTTTTGGTCCTAGATTTTGAATAGCGAATCCACCTCTCCAACGTCCATTATAGCTATTATAAGCATTTTCTTCACTTTGATAAAAACCAGCAATATCTACTCCTATTGAGCTTGCTGCACTAGCATTTATATCGACTGCTTGAATTCTAAGATCAGATCTTAAATAACGTAATCCTATTGCCATAGAAAATTGA
>CAYRVY010000417.1:0-2416 GCA_964427695.1 uncultured Flavobacteriaceae bacterium | reverse complement strand
AATTAGTTGCACATTGCCAAAATGCACACTATATTTGTGACAGAATTGGTTTTGGTGCTAAATTAATTAATAATGAATAGTTAAAAATGAATAATTTAAATGTTTACTTTTAAGTAAACTAAATTTTATTCATTATGAAAGAAAACGTTATTAAAGACAAAAGCTTCAATTTTGCAGTTGATGTAGTAAAATTGTATAAGGAATTTGCATACAATAAAAAGGAATTTGTAATGTCAAGACAGTTGTTAAAATCAGGAACATCAATTGGTGCAAATGTAAGAGAGGCTGAATTTGCACAAAGCAAACCAGATTTTATCAGTAAAATGTCAATAAGTCTTAAAGAAGCCAATGAAACAGATTATTGGTTAGATTTGCTCCATGCAACGGAATTTATAGACAACGATGAATATTTAAGTTTTAAACCAAAATCAACAGAAATGTTGAAATTATTAGTTAGTATTGTTAAATCATCAAAGAAGTAATTATTAATTTTGTATTATTAATTTTTCATTTAAAATGAAAGGACCACTTTTTTACTCAAAAATATTACTCTTTGGTGAGTATGGTATTATAAAAGATTCCAAAGGTTTGTCGATTCCTTATAATTTCTTCAAAGGAGCTTTAAAGAAAGACGAAAACCCTTCAGAAGAAGCTATTAAATCTAATAAGAATCTAAAAAAGTTTGTCGATTTTTTAAAGACCATAGATAGAGATCTAGTTGATTTCGATTTAACGAAACTATCCCAAGATATTGCTGAAGGTATGTATTTTGATTCTTCCATACCTCAAGGTTATGGTGTTGGAAGTAGTGGAGCGATAGTCGCAGCTTTTTACGATAAGTATGCTCAAAACAAGATTACAGTTTTAGAAAACCTGACGCGAGAAAAACTGTTGAAACTTAAAACTATTTTTTCAGAAATGGAAGCATTTTTTCATGGGAAATCTTCCGGATTAGATCCTTTAAACAGTTATTTAAGCCTTCCTATTTTAATAAATTCTAAAGATAATATAGAAGCTACTGGAATTCCATCACAAAAAAATTCTGGTAAAGGAGCTGTATTTTTATTAGATAGTGGTATTTCTGGTAAAACTGCTCCAATGGTACATATTTTTATGGAGAATATGAAACAAGAAGGGTTTAGAGAAATGCTTAAAAATCAATTTATAAAATATACCGATTGTTGTGTGGATGATTTTTTAAAAGGCGATATCAAATCCTTATTTGTAAACACGAAGCAACTTTCTAAAGTAGTATTAAATCATTTTAAACCTATGATTCCGAAGCAGTTTCATGAGTTATGGAAAAAGGGTATTGAAACCAACGAGTACTATTTAAAGCTTTGTGGCTCTGGTGGAGGAGGTTATATTCTTGGTTTTACTGAAGATATTAACATTGCAAAACAATCACTTTCAGCCTATAAATTAGAAGTCGTCTATAATTTTTAGTAACTTTGATTAAGTTAAAATGCGTTCAAAATGAATACAGAGACTTCTAAAATAGCATTAGTAAAAATGATTCTGAATATTGAGAATGATACATTTATTCAAAAAATAGCCAAGTTTATCAATAAAGAAAAGGCAGATTTTTGGAATGAATTATCTTCTGAAGAGCAAAAAGAAATTCTTTTAGGATTGGAACAATTAAATGAAGGAAAACGTATTTCGTATGATGATGTTTTGAAAAGAATGTCATAATGCAAGTTTTTTTATCTCCATTAGCAGAACAAAAACTTATTGCACTTACAACATATTTATTAGAACATTGGAATAAAAAAGTTCGTGATGAATTTCTTGCAAAATTAACAGTTAAAGTTCAACAAATTACTACTCAACCCCAAAGTTGTCCTAAATCTAAAATTAAAAAAGAATTATTTAAATGTGTTGTTACAAAACAAACTACTTTTTATTACAGAATTGATAAAGGCAATAATGAAATTGAAATTGTAACTTTTTTTGATACTAGACAGCATCCAAAAGAAATAGATAAGAACTTAAAATAGATTTTTATGTTCACGAGAAAACAGAAACACATTCTACTAAAATTCTTTAGCATGTTTTCTGTGGTTAGAGGTTATAATATTTTAATTATTGTTATTGCACAATATTTATCTTCAATTTACATCTTAGCACATAATAAACCTTTAGGCGAAGTTATATTCGATTTAAATTTGTTAATGTTGGTGTTAGCTTCTTCGACCACTATTGCTGGAGGTTATATCATCAATAACTTTTACGATTCAGAAAAAGATTTAATTAATCGTCCTCAAAAGTCTATGTTAGACAGATTGGTGAGTCAAAACACCAAATTAACATTCTATTTTGTGCTTAATTTAGTGGCAGTTGTCATGGCGAGTTATGTGTCGTTTAAAGCTGTAGTTTTCTTTTCCTTGTACATTTTTGGTATTTGGTTTTATTC
>CAYRVY010000416.1:0-2420 GCA_964427695.1 uncultured Flavobacteriaceae bacterium | reverse complement strand
TAATTATCGTTGTAAACTACAAATAAATCTGATAATGGAGCAAAACGCCATTGCAATCTTGTATTTACACTGAAATTGTCTCGCTGACTACTGTATTGTACAAATGTAGCCCAAAATAATTTTTTATTAAAAGTAACATCTATTCTTGACCCAATTAAGAAAATATCAGCATCAGGATAAGGGTCTGGTAAATTAATTTTATCGTAATTTAGTTGTATTGAAGTTGTAAAATAAGGCTGTAAACGCAAATTTAAATCTGCTCTCATAGAGTATTTTTTGCCGTTAAAAAAAGTACCAATAGAAGTGTCTAAACTATAAAAAAGCGTATTTCTTCTGTCTGAGCTGTATTCAATGCCGTAGCTGGTATAATGATAATCACCAATTGGAAGTGGTATTCCATCATCTGTTCCTGTTGGATCAAATTCTTCGTAAAGATGTGTAAACCTATTAAACATCTCAACCTCAAGATTAGAAGAATTATTAAAATTTGCTTCCCACCTGCTTATAATGGTGTAATCTGAATTTTCAAAATCAAGTTCAGGTCTCCATATAAATATAGGAATAACAGCAAAGCTGTGTTTTTGGATACGTCCTTTTTTTGGCCAAAAATTTCGTTCAAACTGAGGGTTTATTTTAAAAATTCCTGTTCGTCTTATAAAACCCAAATCCGATCTGAAATTATCAGCAATATATAAACCACTCAACCTCACATTATAATTTCTGCTATTATACTCTGTTGATGCTCCAGTTGAGATATCTTTACTTTTTACGTTTGGAGAAAATGATTTATGAAAATAGTATTTTCCTGTCCATGTATTGTCTGCCGAAGCTAATTTATAATCTAAGCCTAAAACGCGATTGTATTCATTTTCGGTTGCCAGAAAATCGTAATCTTTTGTGGCTTGCTTATTAATAAACATGACGCTTAAATTAGAGCGACTAAATAATTTTTGTTGTACAGTTAAAACGGCATTGTTTGTAGTTGGTATTTCGTTAGCAACATCCTCAGCTATTTGCATATTTAAAATTCCAACACGAAGATTATTGTTTAGTTTTCCACTTAATCTAACACCAGCAATAATATCGTTTTCTATACTGTTGCCATCAATATCGTTTGCGATACCTATACGTCTTGAAAATAAAGGATTTGCATCTCGGCTATTACCAAAATCAGCAAACAAATCGCTATTTTCTATAAAAAATTGACGACGCTCTGGTAATGACACTTCAAAACGTGTTAGGTTTGTTACTTGTTGATCTACTTCAACTTGTGAAAAATCTGGATTAAAAGTTAAATCCAAATTCAAACTGTTGCTTATAGTAAATTTAGCATCTCCACCAATTTTAAAATCGTTTGAAGACTCATCAGTTTCATAATCTTTAGCGACAAATGTATTTACAAAAGGAATGATAGAAATAGGAGATTTTGATTTGCCTAAAGGCTTTTCAAAAATCATATCTCCCATATAAGCAAGACTAAAAATATATTGATTTTGTGGTATGTTTATCCAAGTATTATTCTCATTGTCTTTTGTGTCAAAATGATAACTATTAAAACGCCATTTGGTTTCTCCTTCGCGATATTTAAAGGCTGATAATGGAATAGACCATTCTAAAATGTAGTAGTCTTCATGAATTTTGGCTTCACAAATCCATTTAGTATCCCATGCCATATTAAACCCTCTAAGATCTGTACCACCACCAGAAAGTAGCATTTCGCGCTTTACACCATAAGGATTAGAGCCAAAAATAAAGGCATTGGTACCATCGTTAAACGTGTCGAACAGAAGTGTTATGTTATCGTTTCCCCTCGCCATAAAATCACGGCGTAAGGATGGAATAATAAATTCGTCACCTGATGAATTAACTTTTATTCCTATATACAGATTGTTGTCGTCAAACATCATCTTAATTTCTCCCTGTTGTTTAGATTGTAGTGAATCTGTTGGGAAATATTGCCAAAAGTTAGTAGCTGGAATTGTTTCGTTCCATGAGGCTTCATCTAGAACAGCATCAACAGTTATAGGCTCACTAATAAATTTTATATGTACGGTTTTATTTTTTACCCTTTGTGAAAAGCATATCGAAACTGTAAATAAGGCGGTTAGTAGTAGTAGTTTTTTCAAGACAGAAAGGTTAGTAGGAAACAAAAATAATAGAATAAACGAATAGACCTTAAATTTTTGTAAAACTTTAAGAAATTTTTAAATAATAGCTCTTGTAAATTGGCATGGTATTTGTAAATTTTAATTTGTAATTATTTACATTGAATTCTACAAAAAACAATAATTACATTTTTTGGTTAGTTGTAAAAAAGCATCGCTCCTATTAGGAAGATGCTTTTTTTGTATGATATAATTATAATACTTAGCTATATTCTATGATATAACTGATATAGGTAGTATATTTGTATAAAACAA
>CAYRVY010000415.1:0-2425 GCA_964427695.1 uncultured Flavobacteriaceae bacterium | reverse complement strand
TAAATTAATTTACCTATATTTTAATAATCTAACATTTTATTTAGTAATTTAGCGTACGTTGGCTGTGAATATTTAATTATTATTTAAGTCTTAAATAACTTACAAATGAAAATTGCCTCACAATTTAAAATCGTTATTTATACAGCAGCCCTAATTGCTATACTTCTTGGTTTGCTGGTGTTAATGGGTTGGTTTACAGATAATACTACTCTTATACAGGTACTTCCTTATTTTGTGCCCATGCAATTTAATACAGCTTTAGGTTTTTTTTTAAGCGGAGCAAGTTTAATATTAATTCTTAATAACAATTTTTTTGCAGGAAAAATTGCTGCTCTAATTGTTGGAATAATGGGCTTAACAACACTTTTTCAATATATCTCTGGTATTAATATAGGATTAGACGAGTTATTTATGGAGCATGACATAACTGTAAAAACCTCACATCCTGGTCGTATGGCATCTAACACAGCATTTTCATTTTTACTTTTTTCCTTTGCTTATTTATGTATAAACACAAAATGGCAATTACGATTAAGCGGCATATTAGGAGCCATTGTATTTGGTCTTGGTATTGTGGCTTTTGTGGGTTATTTTACAGGAATAGAAGATGTTTATAGCTGGGGACAACTAACACATATGACAATACATACTGCATTAGGTTTTATTGTTTTAGGTGCTGGGATTACTGCATTGACCAGATTTATTGTGTATCAGCAAAAAATTGTATCTGATAAAGATAAACTAACTGTTTTTATTGGACATGCTATTGCATTAGCCATAACGTTATTCTTAATTGAAATTAGTATGCCTGTAGGTATGGTAGAAGGTTATACTTTTGTGTTGCTAATACTATTCGGTTGGTTTATACCTAAACCAAGGGTTATACTTTATTTAGCAATAGCTTCTTCATTTCTTATAGTATCGGCATATATTTTATTGAAAACACAAGATGAATTATTTGTAGACCAGATTAATGTGTTTTTAGAAATTTTAATTGTATGGTTAGTAGCATTGTTATTATATAATATTAAGATAAAAGAAGATATATTAATAAAGAGTGAATATGAGCTTAAAAAAGCTCAAGCAATAGCTAACACAGGTACTTTTGTTTTTTATGTTAAAACAGGTTTTTGGAAAAGCTCTACTATTTTGGACACTATATTTGGTATTGATAAAGAGTATAGTAAAGATCTGTCGAGTTGGTTTGCTGTTATTCACCCAAAAGATATAATTATGATGCAAAATTATTTGCTGAAAAATGTTATGAGAGATTATAAGTTTTTCGACAAAGAATTTCGCATTAAAACAATAAACAATAAACAAGAACGCTGGGTACATGCTTTAGGAAAACTAGAATTTGATGAATCTGGCGAGCTGGTAACAATAGCAGGAACTGTTAACGATATTACCGATCGTAAAAAGACAGAAGAGAAATTACATGTTTTACGTGCTGCATTACAGAATTCTAAAGATGTGATATTTATGACCGATAAAGAAGGGTTTATAACATTTATAAATCCGGAATTTACCAATATGTATGGATATTCTATTGAGGAAGTTGTTGGAAAAGTAACTCCGAGAATACTTAATTCTAAAAGCTTAAAAAAATATGAGTGGGAACAATTTTGGAATACATTACTCAATAAACAAAGTGTTTCTAGTAGAATATATACTAACAAGACCAAGAGAGGTACTCTTATTGAAATTGAAGGCTCGGTAGACCCTATTATTGATAAAAACGGTGAAATAATGGGGTTTCTTTCTATTCAGCATGATATTTCCGAACTTAAAAAAAGTGAAATAAAATTAAAAAAAGCATTGGTGAAAGCCACCGAATCCGATCGTTTAAAATCAGTGTTTTTATCGACCATGTCTCACGAAATACGCACTCCGCTTAATGCTATTATAGGTTTATCATCTCTTATTGATAATGATTTACCAATGGATGATATTTTAGAGTTTAATAAAATTATTGGTAAAAGCGGGGACCAATTATTAAATATTATTGAAGATTTGTTTTCTATCTCTGTAATTGAGGCAGGTAAATCAAAGGCTGAAAAAGAAAAAATTGAATTGCAATCTTTATTAAAAAATGTTAATGAAATTATAACTGTTAAGAAACAAAAATTAGGAAAAAATAATCTTGAGTTAAACCTAAAAATTCTTCCTAAATACAAAAAATTAATTATTATTTCCGATGCCCCAAAACTCGAGCGAATTTTAGTAAATCTTTTAAAAAACGCACTAAAATTTACCAATCAAGGACATATTAATTACGGCTTTACAATCGAAACAATTAATAGTAAAAAAATGCTAAAATTCTATGTAAAGGACACAGGCATTGGTATAGATAAAAAACATCATGAATTTATTTTTGACTCCTTTAGACAAGTTGATGATTCATACAATAGAGAACAGGAAGGGA
>CAYRVY010000414.1:0-2426 GCA_964427695.1 uncultured Flavobacteriaceae bacterium | reverse complement strand
TTTAAGAACTCTTGAATCTGGTTTTTTAAATTTGAATTTTCATTTTGTAAATCAGTAACAGCTTTTACTGGATCTTTTGTATTATTTAATAAATCTTTTATTTCATAAAATACTCTGTTATTCACAAAATAAAAATCTTTAACTGCATCATTAGTAATTGCTTCAATACGACGTATTCCTGATGCTATTGCACTTTCTGATTTTATTTTAAAATGCCAAATATCCGCAGTATTTTTTACATGCGTTCCACCACAAAGCTCAATAGATTGTCCAAAACGAATGGTACGAACAGCATCGCCATATTTTTCTCCAAATAAAGCCATAGCACCATCTTGCAATGCTTTTTCCATAGTCACACTTCTATTTTCTTCTAAAGGTAGTTTCCCTTCAATACGAGCATTGACAAAATTTTCTACATCTCGCAATTGTTCTATTGACACTTTTGCAAAATGTGAAAAATCGAAACGAAAATATTTTGAATGTACTGCACTCCCTTTTTGTTTTACATGACTCCCCAGAACTTCTCTTAAAGCCTGGTGAAGCAAATGTGTTGCAGTATGATTACATGCAGTTCTATAACGTTGTTTTTCATCTACAACTACTTTAAATGTTTCAGATAAATTTTTTGGAAGATTCTTTACAAAATGAATAATAATATTGTTTTCCTTTTTAGTGTCAAGAATGTAAATCACATCTGAATTAGACACTTTTATATAACCTTTATCTCCAACTTGTCCTCCGCCTTCTGGATAAAATGGTGTTATATTAAACACCAGCTGATACATTTCTCCTTCTTTTTTAGAGACTACTTTTCTATATCGCGTTAATTTAATATTAGCTTCAAGCGAATCGTAACCCACAAATTCCTGTGCAGTATTGTCAACTAAAATCGTCCAGTCATCAGTTGAAATCTCACTTGCAGTTCTTGAACGTTTTTTTTGTTCTAGTAATAACTCATCAAATCTATTAATATCAACTTCAAAGCCATTTTCAAACGCTATCAATTCCGTTAAGTCTATTGGAAACCCATAAGTATCATATAGTTCGAAAGCCATTTTTCCTAAAACTATCTTTTTAGTCTTAATATTAGGTGTTTCATCTAAAACCTTAATTGCCTTTATATATTGATCCAAAATCAAAATCCCTGAATCAATTGTCCTCAAAAAAGATGCTTCTTCTTCTTTTATAACATTTTCGATAAGCTGTTTTTGACTTTTCAATTCGGGAAAAGCTATTCCCATTTTTTTACTTAAAACTTCAACTAACCTATAAATAAAAGGTTCTTTTTTGTCTAAAAAAGTAAATCCGTAACGTACAGCACGACGCAAAATTCTACGTATTACATAACCAGCTCCAGTATTACTTGGCAACTGTCCATCTGCAATAGAAAAAGCTACTGCACGAACATGGTCTGCTATAACACGAATGGCAACATCTATTTTTTCGTCTTTACCATAATCCTTATTGGTAATTGTTTCAATCTCTCTTATTATTGGAGTAAACACATCTGTATCGTAATTAGATTGTACGTTTTGTAACACCATGCACAAACGCTCAAAACCCATTCCTGTATCAATATGCTTGTTAGGTAAATTCTCCAGAGAACCATTAGCTTTTCGGTTGTATTGCATAAAAACTAAATTCCAAATTTCTACTACATGAGGATGGTCTTTATTCACTAAATCTTTTCCTGGGACTTTAGCTTTTTCTTCTTTACTTCGTATATCTACATGAATCTCACTACAAGGACCACAAGGACCTTGTTCTCCCATTTCCCAAAAGTTATCCTTCTTGTTTCCCAAAAGGATTTGGGTTTCTGAAATAATTGCTTTCCAAAAATCGTAAGCATCTTGATCTATTGGAAGGTTATCTTTTTTATCTCCTTCAAAAACAGTAACGTATAAAATATCTTTATCAATGCCATAAACTTCAGTTAACAACTCCCAAGCCCATGCAATAGCTTCTTTTTTAAAATAACCATCTACGTCATTATGGCTACTGTGGTCGAGGTTTCCAAAGCTCCAATTACCTAACATCTCGAAAAACGTGTGATGATATGTATCGTAGCCAACTTCTTCTAAATCATTATGTTTTCCTGAAACACGCAAACATTTTTGGGTATCTGCTATTCTTTTATGTTTTGGTTTTGTATTGCCCAGAAAATACTCTTTAAAAGGAGCCATTCCAGAATTTACAAACATTAACGTTGGATCGTCCTTTAACACCATTGGAGCAGAAGACACAATATTGTGCTCCTTTTTTTCAAAAAAACTTAAAAATTTAGTGCGAATGTCTTGTGACTTCATTACTTTAAATTGATGACTGTCTCCATTTAATTATATTTAATGAGAAACAATTTATATATTTGTTATTCGTTCTATTAGTCATGCAAAAATAGAGCTTTTTAAACTTATGTCGAAGGTAAA
>CAYRVY010000413.1:0-2436 GCA_964427695.1 uncultured Flavobacteriaceae bacterium | reverse complement strand
GAAGTCATAATTTTTGGAGAATATGTTTCTGCAGAAAATTTGGCAGCAACCACTAGCTCCATTTCTTACGAAATTATTACTGCTATCTCCCAACGCATAAAACGCATAATTTTAAAATAATCTTTTAAGATTTATTTAACATTTCTCTTTTTTAATTATATTAGTGGCTCACAAACTTAAATATTTAATTTATGTTAAAAGAATTTAAAGAATTTGCAATGAAGGGCAGCTTGGTTGATATTGCTGTTGCATTTGTTATGGGTGCCGCTTTCAATAAAGTTGTTGCCTCATTTACAGGTGGGATTGTCTCGCCATTAATTGGATTAATATTCAATTCGGATTTTAAAGATCTAAAATATGTTATCAATGAAGGTGTTGCTGATGAAGCTGGCAATGTGGCTGGTAAAGTGGCAATACTTTATGGTGATTTTGCGACAAATATAATTGACTTTATTATTGTTGCTTTTGTAATGTTTATGGTTATAAAAGGAATCAATAAAATGAAGAAAAAGGAAGAAGAAGCTGTAGTTGCTCCAGCAGGACCAACTGATAATGATTTACTTTCAGAAATTAGAGATTTATTGAAGAAATAGCAAACGCTATTTAAAAGAAAAAGTAGCTCAAGACAATAAGCAATTAGATTCTGCTTTAATTAGTTACAAACAGGATAATATAATTTTTAATTTAATATTAATTATATGGACAATTCAAATAACATTATTAAAAGAGAAAATGACAAAAATTTTATAAAAAAATCGTCTGATCGTGAGCTTCAAGAAGTAATTTGGACAGAATTAAGGAGCCAAAACGACCAATTATCTCAAATTAATAATTCAAACAAAATTATAAGTATTTGGATTCAGATACTTGGTTGGTTAACAACCTTATCTGTAATTGTGTATATAATTATTGCTACTGGTTTCTATAAACAATTTTCTTAATAGAACTCAAAAACTAAAATATGAAAAAAATACTAATATTATTATTTATAAGTACTACTGTTTGTTTTAGTCAAAAAAAATTAAAACAAACAGATTCCATTTCGTACAAAAATCTTGAAACAATTAAAGGCTATAAAAACATAGTCGAAGTTCAATATTATCAAACAATAGATGATGCTTGGCTAACTATTGGCGATACTCTTATTGTTGGCAACCCAAGTAATCCTAATAAAATACAATCTGGAAGCGATATGATAGGTGGTAGTTCTATAAACAGCCACACACACATTGTTTTAGGAACTGCTGGAGCAGCTATGATGGGAGTTATGTTTATGGGAAATGAAGGAATGGTTGGCGATAAAATGGTAATAACACGAATAAGAATAGGTAGAATATCGAAAAAACAACCTTATGCAACATCTTTTGAATTTAATAAAGCTGGAGGTGGTCGGTTTTTGGCAACTAAAAAATTAGCCAGAGCAGATATTGATAAAGCCTTAAACTCTGGAGAAATAATAAATCCTAAAGCTCCAATAACGAGAAGTCAAGCAATAGCAAAATTAAAAGAAGCAAAAGAATTACTTGATATTGAAATGATGACTAAAGAAGAATTTGATGCTTTAAAAAAAGAATTAAGCCCTGTTATTAAAGGTAAAACAAATCAATAAAAAGACCATGAAATTTTTAAGGATTAATAATGAAATCTACATTGAATAATAGTCAAAGTTTGTTCTCCTTTTGCACCAGATATTTTATAAACTAATCTGTGTTCAATATTAATTCTTCTTGACCAATATCCAGTTAGATTTTCTTTTAATGGTTCTGGTTTTCCAAGTCCAGAAAAAGGCATTTCTTTAATATTCTGAATGAGTCTGTTAATTTTGTTGAATATCTTTTTATCATTTTCTTTCCAATAATAATATTCTTCTAACGCATCTTCGTTAAGAACAACATCCATTAAATATCCAATTTAAAAACTTTACCATTTTTCACATCTTCCATGCCTTTTTCAAGTTTTTTTCTATTAGCGTCAGTAGATGTAAGATAGTTTGTTTCCATTAAAGAATTATATTCACTTAAGGGCATCATTACAACAGCATCATCCTCATTGTTTCTTGGAATTAATAAAGTTTGATATGATTCTGAAACGAGGTCAAGAAAGTGCTTCAAATTACTTCTTAAAGAAGTTGATGTTATAGTTTTCATTTGTTTAAGGGTTTGTTATACTATATACAAAGCATGTGCCAAATGTACACAATTAAGTACATAATTAAATGTTAATTTCTTAATTTAGAGAGATTCTAAATAGTCGTGCTGTTGATTTATCGTGCTATAAGACGTGTTAATACTCAATAAGCTACAAAATAATAATGAATAATTAAGGCTTTTTTATAGCACAATCTACCTTAAAGCCTTTTTCTTCAAGAGGTTTTTTAAACATGTTATTTTTAACAAAAAACTGACTCTTAATCTCAAAGAAACTATAATTTTGTAA
>CAYRVY010000412.1:0-2442 GCA_964427695.1 uncultured Flavobacteriaceae bacterium | reverse complement strand
AAGACATTAGAGCATTTCAGTTGCATTTACGTTTAGATAATGGCGATTTGGTTACTTATCCAAATAATCTCATTTTACAAAAGGCAGTAACTCTAGTTCAAAAAGATGCATCCGACAAATAAGAGTTGAAGCATTTTCTGTATAAGTTAAAGAAACATTAAAACAAGTACTTAACCTACTTATCTTTTATATATTTGGTTTTTAACAACCAATTAAAGCATGAAAAAACCTATACTTGCCGTTCTAATATTTTTTTTCAATCTAGCATTAATTCAAGCACAACAGCCCAATAAACTTAATTCTTCTGAGATTTACGAATCTATTTTAAAGCTTAATTTTTTTGGTTCAGTTTTATATGTTGCAGCACATCCTGATGATGAAAATACGCGCCTTATTTCTTATATGTCCAATCATGTAAAAGCGCGAACTGCTTATTTATCCATTACTCGTGGAGATGGTGGACAAAACCTTATAGGTTCGGAAATTAGAGAACTTTTAGGTGTTATTCGTACACAAGAGCTGTTAGCAGCACGTCGTATTGATGGTGGTGAACAACTATTTACAAGAGCAAACGATTTTGGCTACTCAAAACACTCAAAGGAAACGCTGGAAATTTGGGATAAAGACAAAGTATTAAGCGATGTGGTTTGGGCAATTCGAAAATTTAAACCAGACCTTATTATTAACCGTTTTGACCACAGAACTGCTGGTAGAACACATGGACACCATACAAGTTCAGCCTTGCTAAGTATGGAAGCATTCGACATCTCTAATGACGAATCAAAGTTCCAAAGCCAAGTTAAAGATGTTGGCATCTGGCAACCAAAGCGTTTGTTTTTCAACACATCCTGGTGGTTTTATGGAAGCCAGGAAAACTTTGAAAATGCAGACAAAAGTAATATGATGAGCTTTGATGTTGGTGTTTATTATCCGCAAAAAGGTGTGTCGAATAACGAATTAGCATCTTTGGCAAGTAGTCAGCATTTATCACAAGGTTTTGGCAGATTATCACAACGTGGTTCGCAAAAGGAATATATAGAGTTTTTAAAAGGAGATTTTCCAGAAGATAATCCCGATAGCAATCGGGACAATATTTTTTCTGGTATAGACACAACATGGAATCGTATAAAAGGAGGACAAGCCATTGGTAACATTTTATATAAAGTTGAAAAGAACTTCGATTTTAAAAACCCTTCAGCTTCAATTCCAAAACTTATTGAAGCATATAAATTAATACAAAATTTAGAAAACAAACATTGGAAAACCATTAAAACCAAAGAAATAAAAGCAATAATTGAAGCTTGTGCTGGTTTGTATTTAGAAGTTTCAGCAAATACTCCAACAGCTAGTAATGGAAGCTCTATAATTTTAAATATTGAAGCTTTAAACAGAAGTAATCGCTCTGTAGAATTAGTATCTTATATAATTTCTTCGGAATCAAATTCATTTAAAAAAAATACTGCTCTCCTTCCTAATATTAAACAAAACATTAAAGACACCATCACTTTATCTAATAATTTGAAGAATACAACACCTTATTGGCTCGAAAGCAAAGGCACACTCGGAATATATAAAGTAAATAATCAAAATCTTATCGGATTACCAGAAACACCACGAGGTATAACTGTGGATTTCAATTTAAAAATAATCAATACTCCTATTACAATTACTAAAAATGTTATTTACAGATATTCTAAACCTGACAAAGGAGAATTATATCGTCCTTTTGAAATCGTACCAGAGGTTTCTTCAAAAATCAGTGAAAAAGTCATCATTTTCGAGAATGATAAACAACGTGATATTTTAGTAGTTGTAAAAGCAGGACGAGATGATTTGGAAGGATTTGTTAGCATGGCATATCCAAAAGATTGGAATGTATATCCAGAAAAACAAAAAATTTCCATAGCAAATAAAGGTCAAGAACAAACACTTACATTTACAGTTATTCCGCCCAAATTTCAAAGTGAAGGCTATATTTTACCTATTGTAAATATTGATGGAAAAGAATACACTAAAGAATTGGTTGAGATTGATTATAGTCATATTCCATTCCAAACAGTATTTCTACCAAATGAAAGCAAAATTGTACGTTTAAACATTCAGAAAAAAGGCGAAAATATTGCTTATATAAAAGGAGCTGGAGATAAAGTTCCTGAAAGTTTACAACAAATAGGTTATAATGTTATTACTATAAAACCAGAAGATATTACGCCTAAATATCTTTCAAAATTTGATGCCATAGTTGTTGGTATTCGTGCTTATAATATTGTTGACGAACTCAAGTTTAAACAAAAATATTTATTAGACTTTGTTAAAAATGGTGGTAATATGATTGTGCAGTATAATACAAGTCGAGGTTTAGACACAAAACAAATTTCGCCTTACCCTTTAAAACTTTCCAGAGATAGAGTTACAGATGAAAATGCCGAAGTTAGATTATTA
>CAYRVY010000411.1:0-2447 GCA_964427695.1 uncultured Flavobacteriaceae bacterium | reverse complement strand
AAAAAAGCCATTACTATTGCCAAAGATTTTGATACGATTGTTGTTAGAAAAGGAACTTACTATGAATATAACATTATTATAGATAAGCCGCTAACCATTATTGGTAAAAATTATCCTGTTATTGATGGTAAAACAAAAGGAGAAATCATTACAATTTATTCAGACAATGTTACTGTTGATGGGTTTCATATCATAAACGTAGGAACGAGCTATACCGAAGATTATGCAGCAGTTCGTGTCGTAAAAAGCAAAAACTTTATTATTCAGAATTTAAAACTTGAAAATCTTTTCTTCGGAATTTATTTAGAAAAAGCTAAAGACGGGAAAATTCTTAATAATACTATATTAGGTAACGCTGTAAATGAATATAATTCTGGTAATGGCATTCATTTATGGTATAGTCATAATATAGAAATAGATAATAATATTGTACAACATGTAAGAGATGGCATTTATTTAGAGTTTTCTGATTATTGTACAATAAAAAACAATGTAAGTGCTAATAACGTTCGTTATGGCTTACATTTTATGTTTTCTAACAATGACCTTTATGAAAACAATACCTTTGAAAAAAATGGTGCTGGTGTTGCTGTTATGTTTTCAAAAAAAATAAAAATGTACAATAACCTTTTTAGAAAAAATTGGGGATCTGCTTCTTATGGTTTGCTTTTAAAAGAAATAAACGATGCCGAAATTATAGGTAACACTTTTGAGGAGAATACCATTGGGATAAACATAGAAGGCACAAACCGAATTAATTATAAAAACAATGATTTTATTAGAAATGGTTGGGCTATAAAAGTGCGCGGAGCTTGCTATACCAATAACTTTTTAAAAAATAATTTTTTGTACAACTCTTTTGATCTTTCATATAATGGAAGGCTAAACGATAATGTTTTCGACAGTAATTATTGGAGTAATTATACAGGTTACGATTTAGACAAAGATGGTATTGGTGATGTCCCTTATAGGCCTGTAAAACTATTTTCATATATTGTAAATCGCACTCCAGAAACCATTATATTGCTTCGTAGTTTGTTTATAGATATTATAGATTTTTCTGAAAAAGTATCGCCAGTTTTTACACCAGATAATTTATTTGATAATAACCCTTCAATAAAAAAAATAGAATGGTAACCACAGAGAACCTACATAAAAGTTTCAATAAAAACATTGTGTTAACTGGTATTGATCTCAATATTTCTGATGGTGGCATTTTTGCTGTTCTCGGACCAAATGGTTCGGGAAAAACAACACTTATAAAATCTATTTTAGGAATGGTTATTCCTAATAAAGGCACTATAACTGTTCTTGGAAAAAACATAAAACACAATTCAGCATATAGAAGTAAAATTAATTATTTGCCGCAAATTGCAAACTTTCCCAGCAACCTTAAGGTTAAGGAGCTTATTAAAATGATAAAGGATTTACGTGGCAACACTAATGAAGATGAGCGTTTAATTAAACTCTTTAATTTAGAGCCTTTTTTAAATAAAAAATTAAGCACCCTCTCTGGTGGAACAAAACAAAAAGTAAATATTGTTTTAACTTTTATGTTTGATAGCCCTTTAATAATACTTGATGAACCTACAACAGGGTTAGATCCCATTTCATTAATTCGTTTAAAAGAACTTATTCAAACTGAAAAAGCCAAAGGAAAAACTCTTTTAATAACATCTCATATTATGAGTTTTGTTGAAGAAGTATCAGACAAAATTGTTTTTATTTTAGAAGGTAAAATTTATTTTAAAGGAACCGTAAACGAGTTAAAAACAAAAACAAATCAACCCGATTTTGAACACGCAATTGCATCAATATTAATAGATAATCATGCTTAAAATATTAAAATATAGTTTTTACGATTTAATGCGAAGCCGCTGGAGTTATGTGTATTTTATTTTTTACTTTCTTCTTGGTGTTGTATTATTATTCCTTAATAACAACTTATCAAAAGCAGTCATTACATTAATGAATGTAATTATAGTTCTTGTTCCATTAATAGGAACCATTTTTGGAGTCATGTATTATTACGATTCCAAAGAATTTACAGAACTCTTATTAGCACAACCCTTAAAGCGATCGTCTATATTTTTAGGGCAATATTTAGGTGTCGCATTGTCCTTATCTATGAGTTTAATATTAGGATTAGGAATTCCTTTTGTGTTTTACGGTTTATTTAAGTCGAATGATATTTGGGATTTTTCATTATTGTTAATTACAGGAACATTTTTAACTTTTATTTTTACTGCATTAGCATTTAATATTGCTTTATCTAACGAAAACAAAATTAAAGGATTTGGTTATGCCATTTTACTTTGGTTGTTTTTAGCAGTAATTTATGATGGTTTTTTCTTAATGTCTTTAATCGTTTTTGAAGATTATCCTTTAGATAAATTATCTCTTTTTGGAACAATGTTAAATCCAATTGATCTCTCAAGAACACTTAT
>CAYRVY010000410.1:0-2453 GCA_964427695.1 uncultured Flavobacteriaceae bacterium | reverse complement strand
TGTTTTATACAAATATACTACCTATATCAGTTATATCATAGAATATAGCTTAAAACATCTATTTTACTGAAGGCTATTGAGTGAGGAATAATAATTGGAAAACGTTTTTGACGGATTTGTGTATGAAACGTAGCGTGTAAAAAGACGCTAACTTTTCGGTTAAGCACTAAAACCCTTATTGTTTTTATATTTTGTTACCTGCTGGCTTTAATTCAATGGGTTCAACAATAAATCCTTGTCCTTTCAATTGTTCTAATAAACCACATTTAGAGTAAAGATGAAATAAACCAACTGCTATAAAGCAATTTTGTTTCCTTAACATTTGTGGTAGTATTTTCATCCAGTTATCATTTCTTTCTTTTAGCACAACGGTTTTACATCCCTCATCGAATTTATATTCTAAATCGTAATTCTTGTATTTCATTGCAAGATTACAATGCTTTTCATTAAAATCACTTCTTTTTAATTGGTCAAGTAAGTAACTTATTTTTTTCTTTTCGCCTTTCCAGTTGGAAGATTTATTTTCTCTATTTATTAGTTCTAATTGTTCTTTGTAGGATTCTAATCCATATAGTTTAATGTTTTTTTCTTTAGCCAAATGCCTTAAATAATTGTCAAAATGATTCCATTTATCATTCTTCTGTACTGTCTCACACTTAGCTTTAATAAATTCTTGTTGTAACTTTATTCTAAGTTCAAAGGGTCTTAGTTTGTGAATATCAACCTCCCAATTTTCAGACAGTTTAAGAAGTAACCAATAATCTTTTCTATTGAGCTTTTTTTTTATTTCTTGCAATTTTTCTCTACTGTTAATTAATTTTGATACCTGATTAACCTTGTCAATGGATTCAAAAATTGCCAATTCAGAATTGTATAAATTTTCTTTTATTTCTGGAATTGAGTCAACAAATGAATTTCCAAAATGATGGTAAGTTCCAACAATAGTTGAAGTTTTATGATTAATTGTATCTATTACTCTCCATAGAATAGTTTTTTGCCCAAATGAAGTTTGTGCAATTATTAATAAAAGAATTGTTATTATGTATCTTCTCATTTCTATTTGTGTGGTGCTTGCAGGTAACGTCACGGCTATGCTTCTGTTGTGGACTAAGTTAGCCAATATTTTCGTTGTTAAATTAATTTTATAAATTAGCGATTACTTAGCTAAAACTCTAAACCACAATAGAGTATAGCCATTGTTGTAAGCCGTTTTTATTCTATCTAAATTGTTTTGGTTTCAAATAATTACTTGCATTTTCTACGATTTCTAAAATTCTCTTTTGTCTTGTTTCTTTTCTTTTAGCAGAAACGACCCAGTGCAATAAAATCTTTTTAACAGACTTACTTAGGCCACCAAAGTATTCTATTGAGCCTTTGTAATTTGCAAATTCTTCTTTTAAGTCTTCTGGAATTATAAGCGCTTCAACTCCATCCAAAATTGTCCAAGAACCATTTTCTTTTGCAATTTCAATACTTTTGTAACCTTCTTCTTCCATAAGTCCTTGGTCAATTAAGGTTTTCACATTATCCTTATTTATCTTTGACCAATTACTTTTTGCTTTTCGTTTGCTGAAATACTGTTTGTATTTGTCACTGTCTATTGTCCTTTTGGTGCTATCAATCCAACCAAAACAAAGTGCTTCATCAACTGATTCACTCCAACTTAGGTTATGGTTCGGAGATTTTTTCTTATAAAAAATGAGCCAAACTGCATCTTTTTTATTATGGTTCAATTCGAGCCATTTTCTCCAATCTTTTTTGTCATAAGGACAATAGTCTTCAATATCTTTCATACTCTATCCGGGACTTTTTTTTAATGGCTTACAACGTACAAATATACCTAATTCGGTATATTATAATTATCTCATTTACTCTAAAACCTCAACATCTTCGTCTATAACTTCTACAACAACGGGTTCTACAACAGCACCAAATAGCTTTTCTTTCCAATTTGTCCATCCATATTTTTTAGAAAATATAAGTAGCATTATAGGAAAAATAATAAATACCGGAAGAATGGTTTCTCCTACTCCAACTTCTGTTGGATCTGAGATATCCTTAAAAATAGAATGTGTTTGAAACGCTGTCCAATCGGCAGTGACTAACAATGCAACAAACAAATTATTAGCAGCATGAAATCCTAAAGCCAGTTCTATACCTTCGTCCATTAATGTTGTAATGCCTAAAAAGAAACCTGTACCAATATAATATATCAAAATAATATAACCCAGTTTTTCCACTTCAGGATTAGCAATATGCAACAAACCAAAAGCAGTTGATGTGATAATTAGAGGTACCCATTTGTTTTTGGCAATTAAGCCTATTCCTTGCATGAGGTAGCCTCTAAATAAATACTCTTCAAAACTCGTTTGTAAAGGCACTAAAAGAATCGCTATAACGCAGAGTATTAAAAAAGGTTGCAAATTAAAATTGTTTATATAACCGTCAGGATT
>CAYRVY010000409.1:0-2453 GCA_964427695.1 uncultured Flavobacteriaceae bacterium | reverse complement strand
GATAGTGTTTTTAATGTTAATCTTAAAGCTCCATTTTTTTTAATCAAACATGTATTAAAATCTATGATGAAATTTAAAGTAGGATCAATCGTTTTTTTTGGTTCTGCTCACATGGATTATGGTGAAATTAATCGAGCTCCGTACGCCCTCACTAAAAGTACTCTTTACACTTTATCAAATCACATTGCTCATCATTATGCTAAATATGGAATTAGATCAAATTATTTAGTAATGGGTTGGACAAATACTGAAGGAGAAATTGAATTAAGAGCTAAAGAGGGAATAAGTGAAGAGGAATTAAAAAATAAAGCCTTAAATACTATTCCAATGGGTCGTATGCTAAATTGTTTTGATCCAGTGCCAGCAGTTATGTATTTTATTTCTGATGAATCAGCTATGACCACTGGCTCTTTAATTAGAATTACTGGAGGAGAGTATATATAATTAAAATTTATGATTCAATCATTAGTATTTCATTCTAATTCCGAACTTTTAGAAGGACCAGTATTTGATAAAAAAAATAATCATCTATATTTTGTATCTATTTTGGATTGTTTAGTATATTGTTACAATCCTAAAACAAAAGAAATTTCGAGTGTAAAACTAGATTCTGTTGTTAGTTGTATTTTTCTATTAAGTAGAAAAAAAATCTTGGTTGCTTCTAAAAAAGGATTTTTTAAAATTGACTTCAATAAATTAAAAAAGGAATTCGTCTTTCAAATTGAAATAGGAAATTTTGTTAGATATAATGATGGAATTAAAGATTCTATGGGAAGATTAATAATTGGAACAATGGGATTTCCCAAGGTTATTGAAAAAATTGGAAAAGTTTTTTCATGCTTTAATGGAGAATATAAAATCATTATTGATAAGACTACTATTTCTAACGGTATAGCTTTTTCATTAGATGACAAGTTTCTTTACTTTATTGATACACCAACAAAAAAAGTGGCTAAGTATTTTTATGATTTAAAAAGGGGAGAAGTAACATTTGATTCTTATATTATAGAGTTTAAGGACAAAGGAAGCCCTGATGGGATGTGTATAGATAGAAATGGCATGCTATGGATTGCTGAATGGGGAGGAGGATGTATATCTAAATGGAACCCTTTAAACGGAAAAAAAATAGAAGAAATAAAATTACCATGTGTTAATGTTACATCATGTTGTTTTGATAATTTTTCTAACCTATATGTTACAACTGCAAAGGCTGACTCAAAAAATGATATTTATGGAGGAGGGTTGTTTTATATTGAATTAAATAAAATTTGAATTTATGAGTAATATTGATATTAGTGTACTTGTCCCTATTTTCCGTATTGAAAAGTATTTGCCTAAATGTATTGATAGCCTTTTGGAGCAATCTTTTTCGAACTTTGAATTGATTTTGGTAAATGATGGTAGTCCAGATAGTTGTCCAAAAATTTGTGATGATTATTCAAAAATAGACTCTAGAATTAAAGTTATTCATAAAGAAAATGGAGGATTGGTAAGCGCGAGAAAAGAAGGTTTAAAATATGCTGTAGGAAAATATATTTCTTTTGTCGATGGTGATGATTGGGTTGACAAATATTATCTGGATACTTTGTTTAAACTTGCTGAAATGAATTGTGCCGACCTAGTAGTAACTGGTCATTTTAGAGAATTTAATGGAAAAATTGAAACTTTTAAACCAAGAAAAGCAGGAATTTATAACGCCAGTGAAATAGAATCTTTAATAATTCCTAAAGCTATTTATAACGGTAAATTTTGCGAGCATGAGATATCGACATATGTCTGGAATAAACTTTTTAGAAGAGAATTACTTAATGATATTCTTTTTGATGTTCCAAATGAAATTGTCATGGGAGAGGATGCAGCAATAACATACTCTTATTTATCAATTTCAAAACGTCTTGTTATAAGTGAAATTCCGCTTTATTACTACAGACAAAGACATGACTCAATTGTAAAATCTATTGAAAATCCCAGAAAAGAGTATTATAGATTAGGATTACTAATGAATTTTTTAAAATCAAAACTAAGTCATGTAATTGAAGAACAAACTTTAGATAAACAAATTAAATTTTATTTGTACTCTCAAATTTTAGTTAGATCTGGGGGATTAATTTATAACAATTCAGGACAAATTATTTTTGATCCTTTTTTAAAAGCTAAGCGCAACTCAAAAGTTGTTATCTATAGTTCTGGATCTTTCGGACAACACATTTTGTCCACTAATACCAAAATTGAGTATTTTCAAATTATCAAATGGATAGACATTGATTTTCATGAATTAAATGTTGATGGAAATTTTGTTCAACCTATTAGCTCTATTAATAACACTGATTTTGATTTTTTGATAATAGCTACAATTAATCCAACAATTTATGAATCAATTAAATTTGAATTGGGACTAATGGGTATTGATGAAAAAAAGATTGTAAAAATTAATACGGATGAAAAAGAAATCA
>CAYRVY010000408.1:0-2457 GCA_964427695.1 uncultured Flavobacteriaceae bacterium | reverse complement strand
AAAAGAGAACTTAAATTTATCGATGTATGGAAACACATTATACAAAAATATACACTGGAAGCTTTATTATTGCTCAACTTATTCAGGCTCGTCTTGAGGATATTGGAATAGTGCCCATTTTAAAAGATGATTTTAAAACTGGTTTACGTGCAGTTTTAGTAACAGATTATCCCAGTTTGATTGAAATATTTGTTCACAATGATGAATTGGACAAGGCTATTCCTGTTGTACAAAGTGCGTTAGCCGAAATGCAAGTGTAAAAACACTAATTAAACAGTTACAGCATACATTTTATCACGTAGTACTTTTATTTTAGGATTTTGCATATACTCATCAAACGTTGTATAACGATCTATAATTCCATGAGGTGTTAATTCAATCACTCTATTGGCAAGTGTTTGAGCAAACTCATGGTCATGAGTAGTAAACAATACAGTGCCTTTAAAGTTTTTAAGCGAGTTATTAAAAGCTGTGATGCTTTCTAAATCTAAATGGTTTGTGGGCTCGTTTAATAATAACACATTCGCTCGAATCATCATCATTCTTGAAAGCATACAACGTACTTTTTCTCCTCCTGATAATACATTCGAAGTCTTTAATGCTTCTTCTCCACTAAAAATCATTTTCCCTAAAAAGCCGCGAACATAAACCTCTTCACGTTCTTCTTCGGTTGTTGCCCATTGACGTAACCAATCTACAAGTGTTAATTTGTTTTCGAAAAAACTGCTGTTCTCTAATGGTAAATACGATTGAGATGTCGTTATTCCCCAAGCAAATTTTCCAGCATCTGGGTTTTTATTACCAGTTAATATTTGATAAAAAGCGGTTGTAGTTCTTGAATCTTTTGAATACACAACTACTTTATCTCCTTTAGCGAGGTTGATATCAATTTTTTGAAACAAATAATCTCCATCTAAAGAAAATGCTAAATTTTCGGTATTTAAAATTTGGTCTCCAGCAGTTCTATTGCGTTCAAAAATAATTGCAGGATAACGACGACTTGATGGCTTAATATCTGATATATTAAGTTTTTCAATCATTTTTTTTCTACTCGTCGCTTGTTTTGATTTGGCAACGTTTGCCGAAAATCGTCTTATAAATTCCTCCAGTTCTTTTTTCTTGTCTTCTGCTTTTTTGTTTTGTTGAGAACGCTGACGTGCTGCGAGTTGAGAAGACTCATACCAAAAGGTATAGTTCCCCGAATAATGATTGATTTTAGAAAAATCTATATCCGAAATGTGTGTACAAACAGCATCTAAAAAATGTCTGTCGTGAGAAACAACGATAACACAATTATCGTAATTAGCAAGAAAATTCTCTAACCAAGAAATTGTTTCGTAATCCAAATCGTTTGTTGGTTCATCCATAATTAACACATCTGGATTACCAAACAAGGCTTGTGCTAATAAAACCCTTACTTTTTGTTTTCCATCGAGGTCTTTCATCAAGGTGTAATGAAACACTTCTTTAATTCCTAAATTAGATAACAAAGCAGCAGCATCGCTATCAGCATTCCAACCATCCATTTCTTCAAACTCTACTTGAAGCTCTCCTATTTTATCGGCATTATCATCTGTATAATCTGCATAAAGAGCATCAATTTCAGATTTAATTTTAAACAAGGGTTTGTTACCCATAATCACAGTTTCTAAAACT
Source organism: uncultured Flavobacteriaceae bacterium (assembly GCA_964427695.1). GTDB lineage: Bacteria > Bacteroidota > Bacteroidia > Flavobacteriales > Flavobacteriaceae > PRS1. The sequence continues at coordinate 801 of CAYRVY010000408.1, read as the reverse complement.
GGATGCTCATCGTATAAATTATGATTTTGTTCGAGAACAGACATGCGTTTGCCTGTTTCTAAATGCACATGACCAGAAGTTGCGTCATGATTTCCAGCGAGAATTTTTAAAAAAGTTGATTTTCCTGAACCGTTTGCTCCAATAATTCCGTAACAATTACCATTATGAAATGTTATATTTACCTCATCAAAAAGGATGCGTTTACCAAATTGAATCGATAAGTTAGAAACTGATAACATATTATTTTTTTAAATTTACTTAGATGAGTTTTATTCTACTTAATAGGTCTTTGTGAACTTACAAATTGTTTAGTTTAATTTCTAAAAATCAACCCTTTTGTAAGTTTGCCGCAAAAGTAGAAAAATCAATCGATTAAGCAAATTAAAAACAGTCATATTAAGATTTAACAACGCATTAACAACACATTTAGTATGCAAAGTATATTTTTGTATGAAATTAAAGAAATAAAAAGTCTATTTTAGATTAATATAATGATGAAGTACTTAATTCTATTTACACTATTAACTATAACATTTTTTGGCTGCAAAACCGATGATAACAGTTGCGGACAAGCTTTTTTTGGTGGTGAAATCATTAATCCGAATAATGATTTTTTAGTGCTTTATGACAATACAGCAATTATAGATACACTCTATTTAGATGAAAATAACAGATTTGCTATTCCTTTAGAAAATTTAAACCCAGGCTTATATTCATTTATACATGGTGGTGAATACCAGATTGTTTTAATAGAACCAAATGACAGTATTTTATTAAGACTCAACACTTTAGATTTTGATG
>CAYRVY010000407.1:0-2457 GCA_964427695.1 uncultured Flavobacteriaceae bacterium | reverse complement strand
TTGCCGAAAAAGTTGGAACGACTAAAAACTATATTTCTCGAATTGAGAATAATGCGAGTGATATCCGACTTTCAACTTTGATGAGAATAATCCGAGAAGGATTGGGCGGAAGTTTAAAATTATCGCTTGACGTTTAAAATTGAGCGAAAAGTACTAATGGCAACAACGTATAATCCATTGCTGCGGATTTTCCTATCTGAAAATCCTCTCACTTTTGCTATCTTCGTTTTACGGCGGAAAGAATCCTGCGGATTTTTCCGCAACGAAATCATAGCCTAACCGTTGTGTTTCATACACGAAAAAAGCCAACCGCATATTTTACACATTTATTTTTTGCCAATGCTCAATTCCAACATTAAAAACAAAAGAGTAAAATCTTTCCAACGCACAGATTGAAATTCAAAAAACTTTCTTACATTTGACCAAATTAAGTCAAGTCAAATAAGGTAGAATGACAATTGGACAAAAAATAAAACAATTACGAGAAAGTAAAGGAATGTTACAACGAGAACTTGCTTCTAAACTAAATGTTGGAGATGGTTTTTTAAGTAAAATTGAACGAAATCAAAAAGTTCTTAAACGAGAACATTTGGTATCCATCAGTAAAATATTCGATTTTTCTTATATTGAATTAGAAACACTTTGGCTTGCTAATAAAGTATATGATTTAATCAAAGATGAAAATCAAGCAATACAAGTTTTAAAAGTAGCAGAACAAGAAATTATATACGGAAAAAGCATATGACATACTTTAATGAATTAAGGGAATTAACTAAACTTATTCCAGAAACAATAGTTGATTTTTCAATACCGAGAGATAGGACTTTACCACCTACTCAAGCATCTTCAATGTTCATTAGTAACAAAGAGCAAGGAGATTGGGCTGAAGATTTAATCTTTAGAGCAATTAATGAAACTTCTAAAAACTATGTTGCTGTTAGATATGGGAAATCAGACGATATAGTTGCAGGAGAAAAAGGTTTTGACCAATTCTATAATGAATTTCAAGATGAATTAGATACAATAGGCAAACGACCAGACCTCCTTATTTCCAAGAAAGAAGATTTTGATATAAATCTTGACTATGACATAAGCAATATTCCACATTCTAAAATAACAGATTATGTCAAAAAGTCGATTGCAGGTTTAGAAATTAGGTCAAGTGCATTTCTGATAGATAAATACGAACAAGAAATGCAGGATAGAACTGCAACTCATCTTGAACAAGCACTATTAGTAAAGGATAAAATTCTTGAAGATTTTACAGACTTACTTGAACACCCAAAGAAAAAACATTTCATTGATATTTTAAATAGTATCAATTCTGAAACGATAACCTCAATAAGTTTTAGAAGACCAAGTTGGAAAGCAACAGAAAGATTACAAGAATTATCACTTCTTTTCAAAGAATTGAAAGAGAATATTGTTATTGTACAAAAGAGAGATTATTTAAGTATAACTCCTAAAATTGAAGATGTAAAAGTTGTCTATAAATGGACGGAAACATTCAATGTACCTCATTATTATTTCCAAGTATTTTTTGACAAATCTTATGGTATCTCTTTCAAAAACATATTAACGTTACTAACTGACCCTGAAAAAGAAGGAGACTATTATGAAATAAGCCAAGACATAAAAAATCAAAATAAGACTACCGTTAAGATTAACACTCGAAACACAAGTGAAGTCGCATATAAAATAATTGAACCCGAACATAAAAGTGTTAGGCGAGAAATGGGAAGAGGTCGTTTGTTATTTTATGTTAGCTTTGAGAAAGGCACTGCATATTTGGATATAGATAGTCTAACGTCATTATTAAATATAACTGATTTTTAATAATGGAATTAGAAAAAATATATATCCAGAAAATTAATATTTCCCATCGTAAGAAGTTCGCTCAATTTTTTACTCCTGAAACTATTGCTGATTTAATGGCTGATTGGTTAATTGGAAACAAAAAACTAAAAACAGTTTTAGAGCCTGCTTTTGGTTTAGGTGTTTTTTCAAGAAATCTTCTCAAAAAGAAACCTAACCTAAATATTAAAGGTTTTGATATTGATAAAACCATTTTCAAAGAAGCCCAATCATATTTTAATGCCAACCCCAATGTTTCTTTAAATCTTGAAGATTATATGTTCAATGATTGGTCAAATGAATATGATGGAATTATATGCAACCCTCCTTATTTCAAATTTCACGATTACGATAACAAAAATATTCTAAAAGAAATTGAAAGTCGACTGAACTTTAAATTTAATGGTTTTACAAATTTATACACTCTTTTTCTCTTAAAATCAATTTATCAATTAGCACCAAATGGCAGAATGGCTTACATTATCCCTTCTGAATTTCTAAATTCTGATTATGGTAAATTAGTTAAAAAATATCTCGTTAAAACAAACACGTTAAGACATTTGTTTGTAATTGATTTTAAAGAAAATGTTTTTGATGATGCTT
>CAYRVY010000406.1:0-2469 GCA_964427695.1 uncultured Flavobacteriaceae bacterium | reverse complement strand
TATAAGAATTTTAAGCTTTATAAGGTTAAAGCTGCAAAGCGATTAACATTTAACAGATGATTAAAACACTTAAATATTTTTTATTGGTTGCATTGGTTATTTCATGTAAGAATAATAATATTGAGAAACCTAAAAAACCTGATAATCTTATTTCAACAGATAAAATGATCGAGGTTATATACGATATCTCTCTTATAAATTCAGTTAAAGGAGTGAATAAAAAAATAATAGAGCACAAAGGAATTTCTCCTGAAGACTATATTTATAAGAGGCATGATATAGATAGTTTGCAATTTGCTTTAAGTAATGAATACTATGCTTATAATTTAAAAACCTATGAGGCTATTTATTATAATGTTAAGGAGAAACTCGAAGAAGATAAAAATAAATTTCAGGCTATTATTGACGCTGAACAAAAAATTAAAGATTCTATAAACAAAAAAACTCGTAGAGAATTTGATTCATTAAAAAAACTCGGAAAATTAATCCCTAACAAAAAAAATCTCAAAATAGATTCTATTTTACCAAGTCCTTTAAAAAAAATTGACACGTCTCGGATATTGACTCGTCAATAGATTTAAATTTAAAATCTAAATCAGCACTAATTTTTTTGTTCCTGTAATAATATTTTTCAGATATAGTTCTAGCCAGTTGTTTGGTAAGTTTACGTCGCTTTCCTCTAATAAAATGATTTAACCAATCTAAACGCCAAGCAATTTGCAAAAGCCTTTTTGAAGCCTCTTTTTTAGGAGGTTTAACATTGAGCTTTTGCGCTGCTTTTGTTACAAATTCTTTAAAAGACATATTTTCAGCAACTAAAATATAGCGTTCATTATTTATAGTGCTGTCCATTAATAATAGCATCGAATTTACAACATCATCTATATCTACATATCCTGTAACACCATTGGTATAATGAGACAAGCCTTTGTGTATTTTTTTAAATAAACTCCCACTGCTCGTTTGCCAAAAGCCTGGACCAAAAATAAATCCTGGATTTATAATCACTGCATTTAAGCCTTCTTGTATCCCTCTCCATACTTCTATTTCGGCTCCATATTTCGTTATTGCATAAACATTATGATCATCTTCTGTAATCCAATTTGTGTTTTCATTAATAGTAGTGTCTTTAGGTTCGCCATGTCCAATAGCTGCAATAGAACTTACATAACACAACTTTTCAATATTGTTAGCAAGACATAAATTAACGATGTTGGCTGTGCCTTCAATATTTACTTTTCGTAAAGTGTAATAATCATTTGGATCAAAAGACACCAATGCAGCACAATGATACACTTTAGTAACACCTTTAAAAGCTTTTGTTAAAGCAGGTATATCGTTAAGCTGCGCTTCAACCCAATCAATTTTAGAAAACATTGCATTAGCTTGAGTTGTATAATACCCAAAAACACGTTTAACAGTTTCTAATTTGTTTTTCGATCTATAAATCGCTCTCACTTTATAACCTTTTTCAACGAGTTTATAAAGTAAATGACTGCCAACTAATCCTGTTCCTCCGGTAACTAATATCATAAGACTAAATTAATGTTTTTATTCTGAACTCGATTCAGAATCTTTTAAACTTAAAGCCTTTAATTTTTATAATTGTCCTTTCTCTTTTCTCTTATAAACAATTATCTTTGTTCAAATAAAAATTAACAATGTCTAAAAATTTTATCGAAGAGTTAAGATGGCGAGGAATGCTACATGATGTAATGCCAGGAGTTGAGGAGCATTTACAAGAAAACATGCGAAGTGCTTATATTGGTTTCGATCCTACTTCAGATTCTTTACATATAGGCAATTTAGTACCTATTATGCTTTTAGCACATTACCAGCGTTGTGGACATAAGCCTGTGGCATTGGTTGGAGGAGCTACAGGTATGATTGGAGATCCTTCAGGAAAGTCTAGCGAACGTAATTTATTAGACGAAACCACGCTTCGTCACAATCAAGAAGCTATAAAAACACAATTAGCACATTTTTTAGATTTTGAAAGTAATGCTGAAAATGCTGCCATATTAGTGAATAATTACGACTGGATGAAAGACATTTCGTTTCTTGATTTTATTCGTGATGTTGGTAAATATATTACTGTAAATTATATGATGGCAAAAGATTCTGTAAAGAATAGAATTTCATCTGATGCTTCCGAAGGCATGAGTTTTACAGAGTTTACTTACCAATTAGTACAAGGTTACGATTTTTTGCATTTGTTTAGAGAATACAATTGTACAATTCAAATGGGTGGAAGCGACCAATGGGGAAATATTACTACAGGAACCGAATTGATTCGTCGTATTGGAAACGGAAAAGGATTTGCAATTACATGTCCTTTAATTACTAAAAGCGATGGCTCTAAATTTGGTAAATCTGAAGGTGGTAATGTTTGGTTAGATGCAAAAAGAACTTCTCCTTATAAATTTTATCAGTATTGGTTAAACTCCAGCGATGAAGATGCCGAAAAAT
>CAYRVY010000405.1:0-2474 GCA_964427695.1 uncultured Flavobacteriaceae bacterium | reverse complement strand
ATGAATTCTTGGTGCAATTCTTCAAACTGTTCTTTTGTTAATCTTGTGTATTTCAAAAAATTAATACTTTATTTTAATATGCAAAAATATAAAACCTCACAGATTTTAAAAACCTGTGAGGTTATTTTTAATTAAAATATTCGTTTCTTTTTAGAAAATATAACGTACTCCAAATTGCATTTGCCATCTGGAAGCTAAACTAGAATCGAAACCAAATGTATTAGTTTGGTCTGGATTAAATGTATATGTTGGATTACCACTACCATCAACACTTACACCAATTGGTTGTATGTTATTAGGTTGTTGTACTAATCCCCATTCAGAACTTATAAGATTACCAACATTTAATATATCTAAACTAAACTGAAGCGTATTCATTTTACCGTTCGAAATTTCAAAATTAAAATCTTGCATGATTTTAACATCCCAACGACTTCTCCAAGGGGCTAATGCTCCATAACGCTCTGCATATTGTCCTCTACGACCACTTAAATAATCGTCTTGAGCAATAAATGCATCAAAAGCAGCACCTTGTCCAGCTCCTCCTGTAAATTGCATTTGACCAATTTCACTTGATGTAGGAACGTAAATTAAATCATTATTTCTAGAACCGTCGCCATTAATATCTCCACCGTAAACATAGTTAAAACGTCCTCCTCTAGCATATTCAAAAAATGTAGAGATTGTTGTTGCATAATGATCATTTCCATATGTCCATTTTTTACTTGCAACTCCTATTACTCTATGCTGATTTCCGTATTTAGAAAATCCTAACACATCTGCATTAGCGTCCCCTACAATAGGGTTTCCAGCAAAAGCATCGCTAGTAATTTCTGCCTCTATCGAGTTTACATCTTTAGCATTTAAATAACTATAGGCTAGCATTGCATATAATCCATTTTCAAATGTTTTTTGTGCTTTAAAAGCAACATTCCAAATTCTACCTTTATCAGAGTTTGTAAACACAAAAGGTCCAGCTCCCAATCCAAATGCATTAAGCGCATCACCTGCTGTATAGATTGGTCTATTATCCACTCCATTTAAAGTTCCAGATGGAGAAGTTAATCCCCAATGTTGTACATGAGGTCCATTTAAATCTTTAGTATAAGACACATCTGCTGTTACAATTAGACCACTTTCAAATCTTTTATCTGCTCCTAAATTAGTTCTCCATACTTGAGGAAATTTATAATCTGGATCTACAGCCTGTAAGAAGAAAACATCTGGTGTAGCAACTTGATTTCCTAGCCATACAAAAGGGAAACGACCAGTAAAGGTTCCTGTACCACCACGAAGTTGAAACGAATCGTCTCCTTTAACATCGTAATTAAAACCAACTCTTGGAGAGTATAACCATTTGTTTGTTGGCATTTGTGTATTATCAATAAATACAGTTTCATTATTATTTGGGTTAACATAAGGCTGACCAGCTATAACAAAACCTCTGTCTATAACATCCTGTGCTTTATCGGCAGTATCAAAAAATAAGGGTTTATCAAAACGCAAACCGTAAGTTAATTTAAATTTTTCGTTAACATTCCATTCATCTTGTAAATAAAATGACATTTGTCCTACATTAGTTTCGGCCAAAGCCCAAGCTCCAGGAGTACCATCATCTAAAGCATTATTAGCTGCAAAAACAGCTTCAGCGTTAGCAATTGCACCTATATAATTAGTAGCATCAAACGCATTAATATCTACACTACCAAATAAATCAAATCCGTAACTAACTAAATTAAATGAGTTATCAAATTGAAATTTCTCAAAAGATACTCCAAAAGTGTAGGTATGATCGCCTTTATAAAAGTTTAAGTTGTTTGAAAACTGAAATACTTTTTGTTTTAATCTGTTATGAACTGAAAAAGGTTCATGACCGACAATAATATATGGTGAACCATCTTTAGTTATATTAATAGAAGGTGCTGGTGCTGAAAATGGATTTCTAAAATCATTAAAACTAGTGTATCCTACTTGAAGCTTATTCGAAGCATTATCCGATAAAGTTGAATTTAATTCTAATTGTATAGATTTTAATTCGTTATTAATTTCGTAACCAGAATTTTGGAATTGTAATGTAGAAGCACTCGGTCCTCTAAAAGCAATTGCTGTAGGATGTGCTGGTTTCTCTTTAGATGCATTTAACCAATTATAAATAACAGCTAAACGATTATTATCGTTAATATTCCAATCTATTTTAAAAATACCTTTTGTAGATTCTGATGCATGTGTAAAGCCTTCATAAGCTCCTGTATCATACCCAATTGCAGCAAAACCAGATTGAACCATCAATAAATCTGATTCTAATACTCTAGATTCGTTAACAGCTCCAGAACCTGTATTAGGTAACCAATTTTGTCCTAAATCATCTCTATCATCTTTTTCAAAATTAGCAAAAAAGAATAGTTTATTCTTAATAATTGGTCCACCAATACTAACACCTAATTGAGTTTGCGATAGTTTTGCTTTAGGTAATT
>CAYRVY010000404.1:0-2474 GCA_964427695.1 uncultured Flavobacteriaceae bacterium | reverse complement strand
CGTTAACTATTGTTAATCAATAAAATAACAAAAACAAGGAAAGACACATGAAAAAGCCTATCAAAATTTTTACAATAATTTTTAGTCTTTTAGTGTTGTTTAGTTGTAAAAAAAACGAAAGCTATTCTACTATTCAAAGTAAAGAAGTCCCTGTTAAAACTAATGTTCATAAAATGGTAATTAATGAAGCTTTAGATGGAGGTGCTTATTTATATATTAATGTTGATGAAGACGGAAGTAAGTATTGGATGGCAATGCCAAATACACCTGTAAAAATTGGAGAAACTTATTATTATGATGGTGGAATGGTAATGAAGGATTTTGAAAGTAAAGAATTGAAAAGAACATTCGATTTCATTACTTTTGTTGAAGGGATACGAACAACTGAACATGTAGGAGTTACAAAACAAGAGAGTCCACATTCAAATCCTTCTGTTATTGAAACTATAAAAATTGAAAAATCAGATAATGGAACATCATTAGAAGAACTTTTTTCTAATAAAGAAGCTTTCTCAAAAAAAACAATTATAGTTAAAGGAAAAGTTGTTAAAGTTAATAACGCTATTATGGACAAGAATTGGGTTCATATTAGTGATGGCACTCAATTTGAAGGCAAAAAAAGTTTGACAGTAACTACTGTTGAAATGGTAAAAGTTGGAGATATTGTAACTTTTGAGGGAATTGTAATTTTAAATAAGGATTTTGGTCAAGGTTATATTTATGATGTTTTACTGGAAAAAGGTCAACTAAAATTAATAAAAAGAGCCACTTTTTAAGCGGCTCTTTTTTAAGTATTATTTATTTATCAAATTAATTTTGATTTTCTATTTCTTCTACTTTTACTTTCATTGCTTTATAATTTGGCATATCGTCAATTGCACTATATATATTCATTAGCGTTTTAGCAGCACTCAGGTTATCTGGTTCATTATCTAATATTGCCGTTAAATATGGTATAGCGTCTTTGAAAAGTTGCTGCCTATTATTTTTTAATTCATCGTATCTAAAATTGTCTGCAGCAGAACTACCTAATTCATTCATTTCTTCAATAATACCTTGTTCTTGTTCTAGTATTAGTGCAGCCATATTCATTTTAGCTTTTGTATAAGTTGGATCTGTTTCAATAGCTTTATTATAATATTCTTTAGCGGTCTCAAAATCATCCTCATCTGCTGCAACTACTCCTAAATTAAATAATAAATCAACATTATTAGGATTAATCTCTAATGCTTCAGCTATAAGTTCTTTATACTTATCTTGATCACCAATTTTATACATAATATTTGCTTCAGAAACTAATAAATTAAAATCGTTTGGACTTAAAACTTTTGCTTTTTCTATAGCTTCAATTGCCTTATCATTTTCGCCTTGTTCTATATATATAAGTGCTATATTTTTTGCGATTTCGCCAGCCTTAGAATCTGTCTTCACATTTCTTGCTTTTTCGTGAGAACCAGCTTTAATTGAGATATCTCTCAAACTTACGTTTGGAAAAGATTGCTCTTGACCTGTTTCAACCTCTGTGGCAAAATACTCTATTGATATTCCAGTATATCCAATCGCCATTAACTCGTCATATAATTTTAAAGCAGCATCATAATCCTTTCCCAAAACAGCTACTGAAGCTGAATTAAATAGATAAAGTGTGTCTAAATCAGACACCCTATAAGCTCTTTCAAAATTAATTGCTGATACAGCATAATTTTTTTTCTCATAAGCATCACTTGCTTTTTTAATAAAAGCGTTACTCATGGTTAACTTTATATCATTTGCTTGTGATGTATATGTTAGTTTACCAGATTTTTCTTCTACACCTTTAAGTGTTTTAAAACTTTTTAATGCTTCGTTTATATCTGAATTGTTTCCAGCTCCATTTGCATAAAATGCTTTTCCTTTTAAAAAATAAAATTTAGCTTTGGTCTTTTTATCCATTTCAGACAAAAGAGCTTCTGCACTTTGCAAAGCAGATTTGGCATCAGCAAAATCATTACTTTTTATAGCCTTTTCAGCAGTCTTAATTTCCTTTTTTTGTGCAAAAGACAATGAGCCAATCATTAGGGCTAAACCTAAAATAATATATTTTTTCATTTTAATTACGTTTAATTATTAATTTTCTTTTATATTCTCATCTTGAGTTTTATCAAGAATTGAGCCATCATTTTCATTACTTTCAATGCCTTCAACTTCATCATCTTCATCTTCATCATGTGCTACTTTTGCAACAGCTGCAATTGAATCGTTATTTTTTAAGTTAATAAGCTTAACACCTTGGGTTGCTCTTCCCATTACTCTTAAATCTTGTACAGCCATTCGTATTGCAATTCCAGATCTGTTAATAATCATAAGATCATCCTCGTCTGTAACATTTTGAATCGATACTAAATTACCTGTTTTTTCTGTAATAGAAATTGTTTTTACACCTTTTCCTCCTCTATTGGTAATTCTATAATCTTCAAGTTTTGAGCGTTTACCAA
>CAYRVY010000403.1:0-2531 GCA_964427695.1 uncultured Flavobacteriaceae bacterium | reverse complement strand
ATTCATATTACAAAAATTGAAGGTCATGATCTTCCTTTTGAAGCCGATGAAAATGTGGCAGGAGTTTCAGCGTTGGCTTTATTAAAAGATGCTAAACCCGATTATGGATTTGAAATAGAAATTTTTAAGCGCATTAAACCTGGAAGTGGAATTGGAAGCAGTTCAGCAAGTGCTTCCGGAAGTGTATTTGCGATAAATGAATTATTAGGAAAGCCTTTTAATAAAACTCAACTCACCTATTTTGCGATGCAAGGTGAAAAATTGGCGAGTCAAAGCGAACATGCCGATAATGTTGCACCTGGAATTTTTGGCGGATTTACATTAGTAAAAAGCCTGCAGCCTTTAGAAATATTAGAAATCCCTACTCCTGACAATTTATACGCTACAATTATTCATCCACAAATTGAAATTAAAACAGCAGAAGCAAGAGCAATTTTACCTCAAAAAATCCCTATGAAAGATGCCATTGTACAATGGGCAAATGTTGGTAGTTTAATTCACGGCTTGCATACTAGCGATTATGGTCTTATAAGTAGATCACTAAAAGATGTTGTCGTAGAACCTTACAGAAGTAAACTCATTCCGTATTTTAATAAAGTAAAATCTGAAGTCTTAATTAATGGAGCTTTAGGCTCTGGTATTTCAGGTTCAGGACCTTCAATTTTCGCTTTAAGCAAGGGGATTGAAACTGCCAAAAAAGTTGAGTCAGCTATGAAGAATGTATATTCTGAAACTAATATTTTATTTGAAACCTATGTCTCTAAAATAAATACAGAAGGAATACGAATAATATAAAAAAGTATCCAGTATGCAGTTGCAGTATTCAGTAAAAAATATTCGTGCCCCTAAACTGGGTAATAAATAATGAATAATGAATAATGAAAGTTATGTCATTCTGAATGAAATAAAGAATCTCATTAAACTTTTAAACTCCAAACATTTAAATTAATAATGCAGTATTACTCTCTCAACTATAAAGCACCAAATACTTCTTTTAAAAATGCTGTAATTAAGGGGTTAGCACCAGACAAAGGACTTTACTTTCCTGAAAGCATCACAGCTTTACCAAAATCATTTTTTAAAAATATTGACGACTTCTCATATACAGAAATTGCCTTCGAAGCTATTAAACAATTTGTTGAACCTGATATTCCTGTAGCTATTTTAAAAACTATTATCGAGGAAACTTTATCGTTCGATTTTCCAGTTGTAAAACTAAATGATAATATTTCTACATTAGAATTATTCCATGGTCCAACAATGGCTTTTAAAGATGTTGGTGCGCGATTTATGGCAAGATGTTTAGGCTATTTCAACAAAGACAATAATGAAGATATTACTGTTCTTGTTGCAACTTCTGGAGACACAGGAGGCGCAGTTGCTAATGGATTTATCGGTGTAAAAGGAGTAAATGTTGTGATATTGTATCCGAGTGGAAAAGTGAGTGACATACAAGAAAAACAACTCACAACACTTGGTAAAAACATTACAGCACTTGAAGTAGATGGTGTTTTTGATGATTGCCAAGATATGGTAAAAGGTGCTTTTTTAGATACAGAATTAACCAAGCACATCCAGCTCACATCTGCAAACTCTATAAATGTGGCGCGTTGGTTGCCACAACTATTTTACTTCTTTTTTGCATACAAACAATTACATAACGAACATGACAATATTGTGTTTTCAATACCTAGTGGTAATTTCGGGAATATTTGTGCAGGCATGATGGCACAACAATTAGGATTGCCAATTACACATTTTGTTGCCTCCAATAACGAGAATAATGTGGTTACTGAATATTTACAATCTCAAATTTATCAACCAAAACCTAGCATACAAACCATAAGTAATGCGATGGATGTTGGGAATCCGAGTAATTTTATTCGGATTCAAGAAATTTATAAAAATGATTTTAATAGGTTAAAACAGAATTTAACATCGTATAGTTTTACAGACGAAGACACTAAAGCAGCAATGCAAGAAATTTATGATAACTACAATTATGTTGCAGATCCACATGGAGCGGTTGGTTATTTGGGAGCAAAAGCCTATTTAAAAGAACATACTGATACACATTGCGTATTTTTAGAAACTGCTCATCCAACAAAATTTTTAGAAGTGGTTGAAAATGTTATTCAGCAAAAACAAGAATTACCTACACAAATTAAAGCAGTAATGGGCAAAGAAAAATTTTCTGTAAAAATTGATACTTATGAAAATTTAAAAAAGTTTTTACTAAAGTAAAACGCTCTCAATAATCATTCATTTATCTAATATTGTTAAAAACAAATCTCTAGATGCTATGTTTTAGCTTGATTTTAAAATTTTAAAAAACTACATTCGCTTATCGGACGATATAGTTCATTAAAACGGAACGATATCTTCGCCATTAGCATAAATAATAACCGACATTGCTCACATTTTACAAAAATCTATTCTTATCTCCTTTCGAAATAAAAATAAATGACGAAACTAACTTAACCCGCATTATTCATCGTCTGGACAAATCATCTTTCAAATCATTTTAAAGT
>CAYRVY010000402.1:0-2533 GCA_964427695.1 uncultured Flavobacteriaceae bacterium | reverse complement strand
TTTCAAAAGTAGATGAATCTATACATCCTGTTGATGTTTTAAGAACCACGTTTCCTATGGGAAGCATGACTGGAGCACCAAAAATTTCAGCAATGAAAATCATTGAACAGTTAGAAGAAACGAAACGCGGCTTGTATTCTGGAGCAGTTGGTTATTTTAAGCCCAATGGAGATTTCGATTTTAATGTTGTAATACGTAGTATTTTGTATAACGAAACCAATAAATATGTATCGTATTCGGTTGGAGGAGCAATTACTGCAAAAAGCGATCCTTTAAAGGAGTATGAAGAATGTTTGGTAAAGGCTAAAGCGATGAGGCAAGTATTGGAAAATTAGTATTCAGTTCCCAGTCACAGTTCCCAGTAATTTTTATTCGTGTAATCGTGGCAAAATAAACTAAAGTTGTACTTTTGAAAAGTGTTACAAAAAATCAAAAACCATATCAATCAAAACCTACCTTTCCTAAACGAAAGTAAGCTCCTGATTGCTATTTCTGGAGGATTGGATAGTGTTGTTCTAACACATTTGTGCCATAAATTGAATTTGGATTTTGCCTTGGTACATTGCAATTTTAATTTACGTGGAAAAGAGAGCGATGCAGATGAAGACTTTGTATTACAACTCGCTGATGATTTAAACAAAGAAGTTTTTATCGAGAGTTTTGAAACTGAAACATATGCAAATCAGCAAAAACTATCTACACAAATGGCAGCACGTGAGTTGCGTTACCATTGGTTTAATGAACTATCTAAACAATTAAGTTTTGATTATATTTTAACAGCTCATCATGCTGACGATAATTTGGAAACCTTTTTAATAAACCTTTCAAGAGGAACAGGAATTGAAGGCTTAACTGGAATACCAGAAATTAATGAGAATATCATTAGACCACTATTATCTTTTTCAAGAAAAGATATTGAAGAGTATGCTAATGTGAATAATCTAAAATGGCGAGAAGATTCTAGCAATGCATCTAATAAATATTTGCGTAACAAATTACGATTAGAAGTTATTCCGAAACTAAAGGAAATCAATCCGCAATTGCTACAAAATTTCAATAAAACAGTTGCCCATTTGCAAGACTCAAGAACTATTATTGATGATAGAATTGATTCAATTTCTGATGCAATAGTTACCAAAATAAATGAGAATGAGATACATTTTGGTATTTCTCAAATTGAAGCCTTGCATAATCCAAAAGCATATCTATACGAGCTTTTAAAAGATTATGGTTTTACAAAGTGGAATGATATTTATGGTTTGTTAGATGCACAATCGGGTAAACAGGTGTTTTCCAAAACACATCGCTTGATTAAAGATAGAGATTGTTTGTTATTGTCTGAATTAAATTCGAATGTCACCTCGAGTGCTTCCGATAATTATCGGAACGAGAGGTTGTTGATAGAGGAAAATACGAAACAATTCCAAACGCCTTTAGGAACATTGTTTTTTGAAACAGCTAAACAAATCAAAGACTTAAACGAATCAACAATTTATATAGATAAAGACAAATTAAAATTCCCATTAACAATAAGGAAATGGCAAAAAGGCGATTATTTTTACCCTTTCGGAATGGAAGGTAAAAAGAAATTAAGCAAGTTTTTTAAAGATGAAAAATTATCTTTAATTGATAAAGAAAATGTGCGGTTATTATGTTCAGAAGAAGATATTATCTGGATAATTAATAGAAGACTTGATAGTCGTTTTAAAGTAATAGAAAGCACAGAACAGATTATAAAAATTGAATTAAAATGATTTTGTCATTCCTGCGAAGGCAGGAATCCATTATCAAATGAAGTAAAATTAAATAAGATTCCCTCATTCGAGGGAAATGAATATGAACCTAGAAGGTCAAATAGTCGATATACAAAACAAACGCATTTACAAAGGGGTAATAACTGTTATTGATGGAAAAATTACGTCTATTGAAGAAAAAGAACATAATGCAAATCATTACATACTTCCAGGATTTGTCGATGCTCATATTCATATAGAAAGTTCTATGTTAGTACCAAGTGAGTTTGCACGTTTGGCTGTAAAACATGGAACAGTTGCAACCGTTTCCGATCCTCACGAAATTGCAAATGTGTTAGGTGTTGAAGGTGTAGAATTTATGATTTCCAACGGAAAAAAAGTACCATTCAAATTTAATTTTGGTGCTCCTTCTTGTGTTCCAGCTACAAGTTTTGAGTCAGCTGGAGCAATTATAGATTCAGACGAGATTAAAACATTAATGGCAAATCCAGACATTAAATATTTAGCCGAAATGATGAATTATCCAGGTGTTTTGTTTGATGATGATGAAGTGCTAAAAAAAATTGCTTGGGCAAAACATTATAACAAGCCAGTTGATGGTCATGCTCCAGGATTAAGAGGCGAAAATGTTACTAAATATATAAATGCAGGAATTTCTACAGATCACGAGTGTTTTACATATGAAGAAGGCTTGGAGAAATTGCAAAAAGGCATGAAAATCCTAATTCGTGAAGGTTCTGCTGCCAAAAATTTTGAAGCGCTAATCGATTTACTTCCAG
>CAYRVY010000401.1:0-2554 GCA_964427695.1 uncultured Flavobacteriaceae bacterium | reverse complement strand
TTTTAGAAAAATTTAATGAGGCTTTAAACAAAACAAAATTTATAATTGGACAAAATGTAAAGTTCGATCTCAACATTATGGGTTGTGAATTTGTTAGAGCAGATATTGCCAACAAATTACAAGAACTTCCAGTTTTAGATACCTGCACAGAACACACAGCATCCTTATGTAAATTTTCTGGTGGTCGTTATGGTAAGTATAAACTGCCAACACTTACCGAATTACATCAGTATTTATTTAACAACCCTTTTAAAGAAGCTCATAATGCAACTGCAGATGTTGAAGCCACAACACGTTGTTTCTTCGAGCTAATTAGAAGAGAAGAATACACAAAAGAACAGTTAGATATTCAGCCAGATTATTTTAAAAGTTTTTCTGAAGCGAATCCTAAAGAAATTCAACTTATTGGATTAAAACATATTAACTTAAAGAAAGAAAGCGAAAAGATAAATGCAAGGATTCAAAAAGAACAAACCAGTACTATTTCTGTTGAAGAAGTAAATGAAAATATTTCAGAATTAGCAGATGTAAACTTTATGCACTTGCATAACCATTCTCAATTTTCGGTATTACAATCAACTATTAGTATTAAAGGTTTAGTGTCTGCTACTGCTGATAAACAAATGCAAGCTGTAGCACTTACAGATCATGCAAATATGATGGGAGCTTTTCATTTTATTAATGCTGTTAACAATCACAATAAATCTGTAAAAGCTAAAAATAAAGAGAATTTAGATAAAGGCGAAACGCCAACTTTAAAAGAAATAAAACCAATATTAGGTTGCGAATTTTTTGTTTGTGAAAATCATTTAGATAAAAGCCATAAAGACAATGGATACCAAATTGTTTTAATAGCAAAAACAAAAAAAGGCTATCATAATTTGGCAAAGTTATCGTCGCATGCTTATACAAACGGATTTTATTATGTACCAAGAATTGATAAAAATCTCATCGAACAATACAAAGAAGACCTTATTGTTTTAACAGGAAATTTATATGGAGAAGTGCCAAGTAAGGTTTTAAATATTGGCGAAAAACAGGCGGAAGAAGCACTACTTTGGTGGAAGGAGCAGTTTAGCGACGATTTGTATATTGAGTTAATGCGACACAATCAAGAAGATGAAAACCGCATTAATCCTACTTTAATAAAGTTTTCAAAACAGCATAATATAAAACTTGTCGCAACAAATAATACTTATTATATAAACCAAGAAGATGCCAATGCACACGATATTTTATTATGTGTAAAAGAAGGTGAAAAACAAGCAACACCAATAGGTCGTGGTCGTGGTTATCGTTACGGATTACCAAATCAGGAGTATTATTTTAAGTCTTCGGACGAAATGAAAACACTCTTTAAAGACATTCCTGAAGCCATTTCCAATATTCAGGAAATTGTTGATAAGGTCGAAACTTATCAATTAAGACGAGATGTATTACTTCCTAAATTCGATATTCCTAAAGACTTTGAAGACGAAGATTCTTATTTAAAACACATCACTTTCGAAGGTGCAAAAAAACGCTATGGCGAGATTAGTCCTGACCTACAAGAGCGTATTGATTTTGAATTAAATGTTATTAAAAACACAGGATATCCAGGCTATTTTTTAATTGTAGAAGATTTTATTCGCGAAGCACGAAATATGGATGTTTCTGTTGGTCCAGGTCGTGGTTCGGTAGCTGGTTCGGTTGTTGCTTATTGTCTTTGGATTACCAATATTGATCCCTTAAAATACGATTTACTGTTTGAGCGTTTCTTGAATCCAGATCGTGTGAGTATGCCAGATATTGATATCGATTTTGATGATGAAGGTCGTGGTAAAGTCATGGATTATGTCATTAATAAATATGGCAGCAAACAAGTTGCACAAATTATTACCTATGGAACCATGGCAGCAAAATCTGCTATTCGAGACACAGCACGTGTATTAGATTTACCACTAAATGAAGCTGATAGGATTGCGAAATTAATTCCGACCATGTCTAAACTCGGAAAGATTTTTGGGTATGATGAAAAAGAATTACGAAATAAATTTAGAGCCGAAGATTTAGATAAAGTAAACCAGCTTTTAAATATTGCAGATGGTGAAGACCTTGAAGCCGAAACCATAAATCAAGCACGAAAATTGGAAGGTTCGGTACGAAATACAGGAACTCATGCTTGTGGTGTTATTATTACGCCAGACGATATTACCAACTTTGTTCCTATTACAACTGCAAAAGATTCCGATTTATATGTAACCCAATTTGATAACTCTGTCGTTGAAGATGCAGGATTACTTAAAATGGATTTTCTCGGATTAAAAACATTAACTTTAATTAAGGATACCGTAAAAATTGTAAAAGCAAAACATGACATTCTTCTCGATCCAGATACGTTTCCGTTAGATGACGACAAAACCTTTGAGCTATTTCAAAAAGGAGAAACCGTAGGTATTTTTCAATACGAATCTGCTGGAATGCAAAAGCATTTAAAAGATTTAAAACCTTCAGTTTTTGACGACCTTATTGCTATGAATGCCTTGTATCGTCCTGGACCAATGGAGTATATTCC
>CAYRVY010000400.1:0-2555 GCA_964427695.1 uncultured Flavobacteriaceae bacterium | reverse complement strand
TTTAGTGATCCCTTGATTGATAATAAGGATTCTAAAAAACGCTATAGAGCAGATGTTTTAATTGAAGATTATTGTGCTAAAATTGAAACCAAAATTGATAAAGAAGTAAAAAAAGCCGCAAAACGTTTTGGTAATGCTTTTAATAAAGATGAATTTGTTTCTACAAATCCTCGTGTTGTTGGGTATCAAGAAAAGATAAACGCTATTCTATCAAGAATGGCAAAATCTTTAGAGAATGAAGACCTCGAAGATGTTAAAGCTCTGATTGAAGAATTAGAAATTGCCGATCCATTATCTGGAAGTAAAAACTGGACAGATGTTAAACAGTTTAACCTTATGTTTAGCACAAAACTCGGTGCTTCTGCTGATACAGCTATGGATTTATATTTGCGTCCAGAAACTGCTCAAGGCATTTTTGTAAACTTTTTGAACGTTCAAAAAAGTGGACGCATGAAGCTCCCTTTTGGAATCGCTCAAACAGGAAAAGCCTTTAGAAACGAAATTGTAGCACGACAATTTATTTTTAGAATGCGTGAGTTTGAACAAATGGAAATGCAATTTTTTATTAAACCAGGAACGCAAACACAATGGTACGAAACGTGGAAAGAAAATAGACTAAAATGGCATTTATCATTGGGAATGGGAGTGGAAAATTATCGATTTCACGACCATGAAAAATTGGCTCATTATGCTGATGCAGCAACTGATATTGAGTTTAAATTTCCGTTTGGGTTTAAAGAGCTTGAAGGCATACATTCTCGTACAGACTTCGATTTAAAAGCACACGAAAAATATTCAGGTAAAAAATTACAGTATTTCGACCATGAAGAAAACAAAAGTTATGTGCCTTATGTGGTAGAAACCTCGATTGGTTTAGACCGAATGTTTCTGGCAGTACTCTCACATTCATTAGTAGAAGAAGAGTTAGAGAACGGTACAACACGAACAGTTTTAAAATTACCAGCAGTTTTGGCACCAACAAAAGCTGCGATTTTACCTTTAGTTAAAAAAGACGGATTGCCAGAAATTGCACGTAAAATTGTTGAAGATTTAAAATGGGATTTTAATATAATTTACGACGAAAAAGATGCAGTGGGAAGACGCTACAGACGTCAAGATGCAAACGGAACGCCATTTTGTATAACAGTAGATCATGACACTTTAGAAAATAATACTGTAACCATTAGGCATCGAGATACTATGGAGCAACAGCGCATTAAAATTGAAGATTTAAGAGATATTATTAAGCAAGAGGTAGATGTTAAAACTTGGTTGATGAGGATGTAATAAAAAAGACCTCACAGGTTTTTCCAACTTCGCTTAAGCTTCGATGGACAAGAAAACCTGTGAGGTTTGAATAAATCGTCTATAAATCAACCTAAACAAAAGCTTGGTTTTTAGTTTATGCAGTAAAGATGCAATTTTTTTAAAGGCTGCGTAAGAAAATACGTAATTTTAAATTGCCCTTTAAATTTTACTATCCGAACTTCAATGATTTTATAAATTTCATCTTTATAAGAAAAAACAACATAAAATTTACGGTTTTACCACAGCAAAAAGTCAAAGTTTTGTTGTAGTTTTATCGTAGAATCTAAAAGAAATTTATTACAATAAAATTATGTTATGGGTAGCATAATTTCCAAATTTAAACCGTTGATAAAAGCCTGAACTTAAATTTAAGTTCAGGCTTTTAAAATTAAAAATAAGCCTTTAGCTGTACAGTTCCTGTATGTATGGTTCTACTGGTTTCGGTTTTCCTGCCAAAATAAGTGAAGTTGAGGTCTAAAAATTTAGTCAACTTTTTTTGAGCTAATAAACTCCAGGTAAAGTTTTTTCCTGGCTGTAAGCCTTCAAGCATCTGGTAACCAACTGGCGTATTTGGATTGCCTTCAAATTTATTGGAGAAGACATTAAACTCACCACTTATAGCAGCTTTTTGAGTATTAGCAAAAGTAAACGACATACCATATTTCTGTTGTTCTAAACTTTCAAAACCTCCAATAGTATTATCCTTATTTGTATTTTGGTAAAACACATCAAAACGTGTGTTGTCATTTAATAAGTAAGATAGTTTAGGATTGAAACGAACTTCATCAATATTAAAATTCTTGCTTACAAAATTTTCGCTAATACTTTCATTAGTGTCAAAATTAGATTGTACCGTAATCAACCAATTTGAAGCAAACTTGTGAATAAAATTTAGTTGATGACTTTTAAGGTTATTCTCAATAAAACCTATAGATAATATATTACGAGCTTTGTTAGATAAATAAGTATAAGATGTTGTATAGCGCTGTTTCCCTCTATTAAAGAAAAGTACATTTCTAAAATTTAATAGCAATCCTAATTGGTTTGTGGCATTACTCTCAAAAGGGTTAATATTAAAATTATTGCCATTTCTTTTTATTTTTCTGTCAACCAAATAAGAAGTTTGATTGTAAAAGTGTGACCAGATTTTTTTAACGCCTTCTTCTCCAAAAAACTGTTGTGGATTAATTGTAAGGGTTTGGCTCAACCTGTTTTGATGCGTTTTTATAAACACACGATTTGGTAAC
>CAYRVY010000399.1:0-2564 GCA_964427695.1 uncultured Flavobacteriaceae bacterium | reverse complement strand
CAATGGTAAAGAATTGTTAGACATGATTGCTTTAAAATGCGATATGCCAACGTTTCGTATCGCTTCTATTTTACTCAATATGGAGCTTAAAGGCGTTGTAAGACCCTTGCCTGGAAAACAGTTTGAGCTTATTTAAAATTCCTGCGAAGGCAGGAATCTCATAATAAGAAATGAAGAGTTTGGAACAGCTTTAAGGGTTTTACATCTAACTAAAATTTAATTTCATTAAATTCTGATGTGTTATTAATATTTTCAATTCGCTTGATTTTGGATATAATTTCTTCTTGAGTTCCAACTCTTCTTTTTTGCCTATCAAGAAAATACCCAGATTTGAGCGTACACTTAGCTTGAACAATAAACTGGTTTGAATCAATATTAAAAATTGTATTAGTAAGAGATGGCGAATATTTTCGCCCTTCTTCATAATACTGAAAATCAAACTTATCGAGTAAAAATAAGCTCTTTTTCACCTAAAAAATAAGAAGGTTCATGTAGCATTGTTGTATAAGTGTCTGTATTGTCATCAACCAAGCCTGAAATCGTTTTTATTTCAATAACCTTTTTATCAATACATCCTTTAACAACATTATCTATTTGTATTTTATAAGTTGTATGAAAATAGTTATTTTTTCCTAGATGGTAAGTTTTACTAATTACTGTCCCTTGTGCTATAGCTTTAGAGTAAATTGATATTTCGGCAAATCCAGCAGGTTTTGAATGAGAAAGCTCAATTAAATCAATTCCTTCACCCTTTAACTCGTCTAATCTATTAATATTAACCCCATAATTATAAAAATGCTTAAGTGAGTATTTTCCAATTCCTAAACTTATAGCCTTGGAATTATAACTTTTTTGATGTTCAGAAAGTTTTTCTTCTTTTTTATCTGTTTGAGCCAAGGATAAACAAGAGAAAAACACTATAAAACAGAAAGTTAAAACATATGAAACACCCATGTCAGGGAAATTGACACTCAAGGGAATGACTTTAATCTAATCGATATACTTATGTCAAACAAGAAGCAACATATAGAATTTGAGCAAATCATCGAAAAAGGCTGTGGCATAGATGTACACAAGAAGGTAATTGTAGCTACAATTCGAGGTGTTGGCATCAAAGAAGATACACGAACTTTTGATGGTTTTACAGCATCCATTGAAAAAATGCGAGATTGGTTGCAGTCTCATAAGATTACTCATGTAGCTATGGAAAGCACAGGAGTGTATTGGAAGCCCATTTATAACATTTTAGAAGATGGTTTTGAGATTTTGTTAGTCAACGCAAGGCATATAAAAAATGTTCCAGGAAGAAAGGCCGATAAAAAAGACAGCAAATGGATTACAAAACTATTATTGAGCGGTTTGCTTCGAGGAAGTTTTATTCCACCAAAATCAACTAGAGAATTAAGAGATTTGACACGCTATAAACGTAAAGTAATAGGGCAGGTTTCAGCAGATAAAAATAGGATTCAAAAAATTTTAGAAGATGCAAACATTAAAATATCCAGTGTAGTTAGTAGTACAAGTGGAGCAACAGCGACCAAGATAATAAATGCTATGATAGACGGAGAAGAAAACATAGAGAAACTACTAAAGTTTCGTCATGGTAAGATACAATCCAGTATAGAAGACATGGTATCTGCATTGAAAGGCAACTTGACGGCTTACCATAAATTTATGTTACGAACTATAAAAGAGTCTATCAGTGATAAACAAAGTTTACTAGTTAAGTTAGACAAACAAATAGAGAGGCATTTAAAGAAGCATGAGTTAGAATTAGACTCAAAATTATTACAAACCATACCTGGAGTTGGAAAAGATGGAGTTGCTTATCTTTTAGCAGAAATAGGATCAAACATGGATCAATTTCCAGATGAGAAACATTTATCATCTTGGGCAGGGATGAGTCTGGGCAGTAATGAAAGTGCAGGTAAAAAAAAAGTAGTCGAATTACTCACGGAAACAAATATTTAAGAACAATGCTTGTCCAATTTGCATGGGCAGCCACACGAACAAAAGGAACATATTTAAGATTAAAATACGACAGTTTGGTAGTACGAAGAGGTAAAAAGAGAGCGCTAATCGCAGTAGGACATAAGATCCTGATAGCCCCCTACTTCATATTAAAAGACAAAGTAGAGTATAAAGAACTTGGATATGAATATTTACAGAATTTAAAAAAAGACAAAAAAATTGAAAGGCATCTAAAAATCCTAAAAGAATTAGGAATACAAGTCGAGATAAAAAAGAAAGTAGCATAATTTTAAAAAGGTCGATTTTTACTGGAGGTTGAAACATCTTGAGGCCATGAGCCATTTAGAAACCCCGAACATGAAACTGACAACAAACGTTAAGCACCCAAGAGTATTGCCTAGAGCATGAACATGAAATTTTGATTTTCTTAACGTAATTGCTACTTAAATAGAAAGAAAGTACTCAAACCCATAAATGGGCAAGGGTTTTTATAATCAAAAACGCAAGGAAAAAAGCCATAATTCGCTATAAAACAACATAATTGTAAAGGTTACGTAATTCGAGGACAAAATTACACTAATTAATTTTGTCTT
>CAYRVY010000398.1:0-2569 GCA_964427695.1 uncultured Flavobacteriaceae bacterium | reverse complement strand
CCTAATCCAAGTAAAAGGATTAATGGAAGACATAGCAAAGAATAAATTAATAGGCTTATTTGAAAATTTAGGATGTTTTTTCCATGTGCATCCATTTCATAAACTTTCTTCTTATTAGCCATCCAAAGGATTAGAGGCAAAATAAGACTTCCAAAACCTACAACTAATGTCACTAATTGACTTAAGTGAGTAATTACAATAAGTTGTCTGTCTTGTCTCATGGTTAAATAATTTTGATTGATGTTAATACTAAAACCTATATGCTTTTAGTATATATGACGTTAACAACATAAAAACGTTACATATACAATTCAAAATTATTTTATTTGGCTATTATTTTTTAGATGTATTAATCTTGCAAGCCATCCATATTGGGCAAAAGTTTAGTAATGATGTTAATATCATTATACCAGCGACAGCGTATAATACATAATCCCAAGGGCTTTCAACTTGACCAGTATAAGCTGCCCAAATAGCTACGATTGCAACAATATAACGCACTACTTTGTCGATACTTCCAATATTTTTTTTCATAATAAAAGGATTAAAGGGTTAATATAATTTTTAATGTGGTAATTTATTTTGTAATAATCCATAAACAAATGTTCCAAATACAGCAGCTATTATAACTACCAAAATTGGGATGTACCCTGCTCCTATTAAAGTAAACATAGGTCCAGGGCAAGCTCCTGCTAATGCCCAACCCAAACCAAAGATAGTGCCTCCAATGAGGTAACGGCTTATGCCTTTATCTTTAGGATTAAACACAATTTGTTCGCCGTAAAATGATTTTATTTTGAAGCGTTTTATAGATTGCACCACAATAATTCCCAACCCTACTGCTGAACCAATAATACCATACATATGAAATGCTTTAAACTGAAACATTTCGTAAATACGAAACCAGGAAGCAGCTTCAGATTTGAACATTATTATTCCGAAGAAAATTCCGATTAATAAATATATAATACTTCTCATAACTTAAAAAATTAAAGGGAATAAAACGTGAATCATAAACAAGCCTCCAGCAAAAAATCCAATCACTGCAATTAAAGATGGTAATTGTAAATCGCTTAAACCCGAAATTGCATGTCCTGATGTACAGCCTCCTGCATAACGCGCACCAAATCCAACAAGGAAACCTCCAAAAATTAAAATTGATAAGCTTTTAATGTTTGTCAATGCGCCTATATCAAACAATTCGGTAGGTAAATACGATTTTCCTGCACTTTCAAAACCCATAGCTTGAAGATTTTTGACTACTTCAGGGTTTATTGCAACTGCAATATCATTAGATAAATAGTGAGAGCCTATAAATCCACCAATTATAGCTCCTAAAACAACGATAAGGTTCCAACGTTGTGCTTTCCAATTGAATTTAAAAAAATCTGAAGTTTTATCAGCACCACATATTGTACACAATGTGCGCAAGTTTGAAGACATGCCAAAACTTTTATCTACCATAAGTAGTAAAAACATTATAAAGGCAATAAGAGGACCTGAAATATACCAAGGCCAAGGTTCGAAAATTATTTCCATTTTTTATTTATCTAAATTTAACATAATTGTTTTCTGAATTAATATGTATTCAAAAAAGCACTCAAGTTAAAGAGCACTTTATAGCAATGAACCAACTAACTAAAAGATGCATTTAAACATCTACACCTTTCATCATTTTGTTCCAATATAAATAAGGAAGCATATATTTCTTTAATATCCAAAGTCTCCAATGTTCTTTTGAAGAATCTGAAATAAGCATTCGTTTTAATTTTGGGTCTGGTGTAAAATTACTTTGGTAATCAAATTCTGCTAACACCATTTTACCATAGTCTGTTACTAAAGGGCAAGATGAATATCCATTATAAGATTTATCGCCTATTTTGCTGTGTTGCATTAACATGACAATATTATCTACAACTATGGGTACTTGTTTTCTAACGGCTGCTCCGGTTTTTGCTGTTGGTAATGCTGCAACATCTCCCAAACCAAAAATATTACTATACATATTATGTTGCATAGTATGATGGTTTACATCTAACCATTTATCTGCGTTAACCAAAGGAGATGCTTGTATAAATTTTGGAGCAGTTTGTGGTGGAGCTAAATGCAGCATATCGAAATGAACACCTATCAAATCACCATCTTTTGAAACTTCAATATCTTTATGATTGTATTCTGAATGGTTATTGGTAAGAGCATACCAGGCAATTTGTTTTTCGCCATCTACTTTTTTAAGCAAATGACCAAAACGCAAATTAATATCTTTTCTATCGACTACTTTCATCAATGTTTCTGCAATTGGTTTCACTCCAAAAATAACGCCTCCATTAGTTGCAAAAACGATCTTGGTTTTATTTTTTACACCACTTTTACGGAAGTAGTGTTCGGCCAAATACATAATTTTCTGTGGTGCTCCTCCGCATTTAATTGGCGTTGTAGGTTGGGTGAATAACGCAGTACCTCCTTTAAAGTTTTTAAGAACTTCCCAAGTATGGATAGAGTTTGTATAAGTACTACAAACAACACCTTTATCTATAGCTTCTGTCAAGCCTTCAACTAAAGAAAAGTC
>CAYRVY010000397.1:0-2590 GCA_964427695.1 uncultured Flavobacteriaceae bacterium | reverse complement strand
CAAATCACCTTTTTTTACTTCGTTTAGTTTAATGTGTACACCTTTTTTTGCCATATCTCTCGATATTCGAGGCAGCACTATATGTTCTGATTTAAAGGCGATATATATTAAACCAGAACAATCCATACCTTTTTTTGTAGTGCCACCATATTTATAACGAACACCATTATAGGCTTCAGCATTTTTTATAATATTATTAGCAAGTCTATTAGTAGATGTGTTTTCAGTTGAAGATATTTCTACCCTCTTTGAAGTATCACTTATGCGTTTTGTTGATTTGCAGGAAGATATACTACATAGTAATAGTAAAATTAGAATAATTTTTCGCATGGTCTAAAATAAACAATTTTATAATAAATTATGAATAAAATGTTGAAAAGCGATTTGATTTAATCAATAAAATAAACTAAGTTTATCCTTTTAAAAATATAAATATTAATGAATGTAATAGATTTGTTTTCTGGTTGTGGAGGATTAGGATTAGGGTTTAAATGGGCAGGTTTTAGATCTGTTTTGGCTAGTGATATTGATGAAAACTGTGAAAAAACATATTTATTTAACTTTAAAGGAGTTCCTTTTATAAAGGAAGATTTAAGAAATATTCCTTCTAAACATATTAAAAAAATTGTAAACGATAATGTGGATATAGTTATTGGAGGGCCTCCATGTCAAGGTTTTTCTCTAGCAAATAAAAACAGAAATAAAGTTAATGATGATCCTAGAAATGAACTTTTTTATGAGTTTGTAAGAGTTGTAAAAGATTTGCAGCCTAAAGCATTTGTTATGGAAAATGTAAGAGGTTTGCTCTCTATGAAAAAGGGAGAGGTTATTCAGCTAATGAAACATGAATTTGAAAATTCTGGTTTAGGTTATAATGTTGATTTTAGGATTTTATTAGCTTCAGATTATGGTGTTCCACAAAAAAGGCAAAGAGTTATTATGATTGGATTTAGAAAAGATTTAGATCTTTTTCCTGAATTTCCTGAAAAATCATATTCAAGACCAATTACAGTTTGGGAAGCTATTTCAGATTTACCTAAAATTCATTCATCTGAAGGGAAAGAGAAAATGAGATATAAAACTTCTGCTCAAAACGAATATCAGGAATTTGTTAGAAAACATAGTGTTTTGGTTAGTAATCATATTGCTATGAGGCATACACAACGGTTAATAGATAGATTTAAAATCATCAAATCTGGTGAATCTTTGGCGCATGTTCCAAAAGAGCATTCTGCTGTTATGCGTGGTAATCCAACTGTAAAATCCACCATTGTTTTTTCTCAAAATAATCAGCGCTTATATGCGAATAAACCAGCTCCAACTATTGCAGCTTCTTTTCAGAGTAATTTCATTCACCCTTTTTTAAATAGAAATTTTACTGCCAGAGAAGGTGCCAGATTGCAGTCTTTTCCAGATGATTTTATTTTTAAAGGGATGCGAACAAAAATGAGTTGGGAAAAAGGATTAAGTCAATATCAGCAAATAGGGAATGCAGTTCCTCCTTTGATGGCATATGCTATTGCGAAAAAAATTAAAACCACATTAGAACGTGGTAACTTAAATTATATTTTAGAGAATGATTCGCAATTGCGTTTGTTTAGGGAACCTAAATTATCTTACCAAAAGTAGTTAATTTGTTTTCAACATCTGACCAGTTTCTTTCTAGATGATATTTAACATTATTTACCAAATCGATAACAACATCAGAAAAAATCGGTATTAGTTTTGCGTTTTTACCACGTTTAGATTTTCGTAATACATAAATTTGATTTATTCTTGAATAAGTTGGATCAACTTTTAAATCTACATCATAGTTTTCTGTTACAATAAAAAATAAAGAATAAGGGTTGCCACTTTTAATTTTTTCGGCAGTTGCTATTGACCCTTCAAGCATTGTTTTGTCAAGATATGTTTTGTTTTCAATTGAGATGATTGGCAAATTGGTTCTTTTGCTTTTGTCTTCAATAGTTAAATTTATAGTTCTATATATTGCAAAATCTTGATCTTTTTCATTAAATCTTATAGTTGGAGATTTTAAAAATTCAGCTAAATTTTCTGCTGTAAAATATAAGTTTGAATAAGCTTTTGCATTTCCAAGTTTTAAATTTGAGCTTTTTACCTCTTTTATTTTGTCGTTTACTAAATCTCTAAATAAATAATACATAAACTCTTCTAAAACAGTAGGTCTAAATTTCCCTCTTGAAGTAAAAATTTTATCAATACCATTAACAAATGAATTGTCTAAAAAATCATAATATGAGTTTAAAGCATTTACCCTTTTTTCTATTGATTTATTATCATATCCTATTATACTATTTGAACTTTGAAATCTTTTATATTCAGGAATAATTTTTATGAGTGCATCTATTTGTTTTTGTGTTAACTTATTATAATTTTTAATCTTGGCTAATATGTTATTACCATGTAGATTGTTTTGATCAAAATCATTTTGGTTTTTAAATTGTTCGATTATTATATTCATATGATTATTCTTTTATTGGTCTCAAAAATAGTTAAAACTATGCACTCCTGCCTTCGGCAGCTACGGTGTACCCATAAATATATGTAGATTTGCATAATGAGAGAAACA
>CAYRVY010000396.1:0-2592 GCA_964427695.1 uncultured Flavobacteriaceae bacterium | reverse complement strand
TCGGTTTTAATCAACTATATCGTTCGATAACGAAGTTAATAGTTTTTTAGTTAAGAATCAATAAAAAACCACTCTGATTTTACAAAGTGGTTTTGGGTTATTTGTTATTCGGAATGAGGAACGACTGAAGAATCTAAACTACACTAAAAGAGATTCTTCGCTTTATTACATACGCTCTGAATGACATTACGTTTGCTTCATGAGATTTCCGCCTTCGCGGAAATGACAAAACAATCTATTTTATCATATCATAACTACGCTTAATAAAATTAGTGAGTTCCTCACCTTTTAATAAGCCTTGAGATAATCGTGCTAAATCTAAACCTTGGTTTATTAAACGTTCTTGTTTTTTACGAGTTTTGGTGTTTAAAATCTCACCTACTAATTCCGAATTAGTATTTACAACCAGATTGAACATTTCTGGCATATTACCCATTCCGAACATTCCGCCTCCACCACCAGTTTGTTGCATCTCTTTCATGCGACGCATAAACTCTGGTTGTGTA
The DNA here is from genome assembly GCA_964427695.1 of uncultured Flavobacteriaceae bacterium. Classification (GTDB taxonomy): domain Bacteria; phylum Bacteroidota; class Bacteroidia; order Flavobacteriales; family Flavobacteriaceae; genus PRS1. The sequence continues at coordinate 2,086 of CAYRVY010000396.1, read as the reverse complement.
ATTATAAAAGGTGCAGCATTGCTATCCATGGGTTCTAATTGTACCATAAACTTTTCAGAAGGCACAACGTCTTTCAATAACTCATCGAGCTTTGTTTTTTCTTCGTCAGAAAGTTTTGAAATTTTAGTATCGTCTTTCTTGATTAAATTATCGATATGATCGCCATCTACACGAGCAAACGAGATTTTTTCTTTAGTAGTTTCCAGCTTCTGAATTAAATGCGAAACAATTGGAGAATCCAATAATAATACTTCGTAGCCTTTAGCTTTTGCAGCTTCAATATAAGAGTGTTGTTCGTCTTTATTAGAAGCATAAAGAATCACTAATTTGTCGTCTTTATCGGTTTGGTTTGCTTTTATCTTGTTATATAATTCGTCATACGTGTAATATTTACCATCTACAGTTGGATAAAGTGCAAAGGCATCTGCTTTTTCGAAGAATTTATCTTCAGAAAGCATTCCGTATTCAATTACAATTTTAATATCGTTCCATTTCTTTTCAAAATCTTCACGATTCTCATTAAATAATGATTTTAATTTATCGGCAACTTTACGAGTGATATATGAAGCTATTTTTTTAACAGCACCATCAGCTTGTAAATAAGAACGCGACACGTTTAACGGAATGTCTGGCGAATCTATAACACCACGAAGCATCGTTAAAAATTCAGGAACAATGCCTTCAACATTATCGGTTACAAATACCTGATTTTGATAGAGTTGAATTTTATCTTTCTGAATGTTTAAATCATTCGTCATTTTAGGGAAATACAAGATTCCTGTCAGGTTAAATGGATAATCTACATTAAGATGGATATGAAACAATGGCTCTTCAAATTGCATTGGGTACAATTCACGATAGAAACTTTTATATTTTTCATCATCTAGATCAGTTGGTTGTTTTGTCCACGCAGGATTTGGATTGTTGATGATATTGTCAATAGTAATTTTCTTTTGAGGCTCAGTGGTCTCTTTTCCATCTTTGTCTTTTGTAATTTTAGGTTCGTGATTAGAATCGTTTGCTTCTTTGGTTCCAAATTTAATTGGAATAGGCATAAACTTGTTATACTTCTGTAATAACTCGTTTATACGAGATTCTTCAAGAAACTCGGTAGAATCATCAGCGATATGAAGAATAATTTCTGTACCTCTATCTTTTTTCTTTCCTTTAACTAAAGTGTATTCAGTTGAGCCATCACAAGTCCAATGTGCTGCTTCTTCGTCTTTAAAAGATTTAGTAAGTATTTCTACTTTTTCAGCTACCATAAAAGCAGAGTAAAACCCAAGACCAAAATGCCCTATAATTCCTGTGTCTTCAGCTTTTCCTGCTTTGTCTTTGTATTGGTCTAAAAACTCTTCAGCACCAGAAAAAGCAATCTCGTTAATATACTTTTTTACCTCATCGGCAGTCATTCCTAATCCTTGGTCTATGATGTGAAGCTTTTTACCTTTTTTGTCAATTTTAACTTCAATCTGCGGATTGCCATATTCTACTTTAGCTTCTCCAACATTTGCAATATGCTTCAGCTTTAAAGTTGCATCTGTAGCGTTACTTATAAGTTCTCTTAAAAAGATTTCGTGATCGCTGTATAAGAATTTTTTAATTAAAGGGAAAATGTTTTCTACTGCAACATTAATATTTCCTTTTGCCATAATAAATTATTATTTTTTCTTTTCCGCATAGGCGGAAAACTGTTTATACTTAGTTTTTATTTTCTTGAATAGAGATACGCAACAAAAATGCCAATTCGTTAAAAGTGACAAACTGACACGACTTTTTCTGATGAAAAAGTAAATTTCTAAAGATTCAATATCCAAATCCCAAATGTTTAAATTACCTTTTGAAATTTTGATTTTGACAATTGGAGTTTGTGAGTCAATAAGTAGTATTCAATTTTTAATAAAGTAATATTGCAATATTACGATGTTAATTTATATGTTTTTGAACACAGAATTTTTTATGATTTTTAAATTACGATTTTAGATTTTAGAATTTTGGAATTTGAAATTTGAAATTTGAGATTTAATTTTAGTTATAGTAATTTGTAATGTAGAAAAAAAATCCTTCCAATAGATTATCGGAAGGA
>CAYRVY010000395.1:0-2593 GCA_964427695.1 uncultured Flavobacteriaceae bacterium | reverse complement strand
GAAATATATTCAGGTAAAATGTCTTTTATAATAGAAACTATTTCTAAATTTTGAGTATTAGCGTTCTTTGAGCAAAGATATTCAATTTTTGATTCTATTTCTTCAACATTAAAGAATTTTACTTTTGCAATCATAATCTTTTCATGATACGTTAAAATGGTATTTTCTCCATCTGCTAATAATTCTTCATTTATTTTTTCTCCAGGTCTTAATCCTGTAATTTTAATTTTAATATCTTCTGGATACTTAAAACCAGATAATTTAATCATGTTTTTAGCCAAATCATGAATTCTAACAGGTTTGCCCATATCAAACACAAAAATTTCGCCTCCATTTCCCATAGTTGCTGCTTCTATTACTAACTCACAGGCTTCTGGTATTGTCATGAAATAACGTGTAATATCACTATGTGTTACAGTTAGCGGACCTCCAGCTTCAATTTGTTTTTTAAATAACGGTATTACCGACCCACTTGATCCTAAAACATTTCCAAAACGTGTAGTGATAAATTTTGTTTTAACTTTACCCTTTAAACAACTTACATATAACTCTGCTATACGTTTAGTTGCACCCATGACATTGGTGGGATTAACCGCTTTATCTGTTGATATTAATACAAATTTATTAGCACTATACTTTACCGAAAGTTGAGCTATGTTTATTGTACCACAAATGTTAACTTTTACAGCTTCAGAAGGATAACTCTCCATTAAAGGAACATGTTTGTAGGCTGCTGCATGAAAGATAATCTTTGGTTTATATTGTTCAAAAATAATGTCCATTCTTTCTTTATCTCTAACATCGGCTATTATAGCAATAAAATTTTGTATTCCTTTTTGTCTAAATTCTTGTTGTAAATCATAAAGGGTTGATTCGGCAATATCAATAAGAATTAACTTTTTAAAATTATACTTAGCTATTTTACGTGCAATCTCACTGCCGATAGAGCCTGCAGCTCCTGTAATGAAAATAATTTGATTTTCATACTCATCCTCTAATACTGGATTAGAAATCTCTATTTGATCTCTTCCTAATAAATCTTCAATTTTAACTTCTTTAATTTGACCTACACTTAAATCGCCATCTATCCAGTTTTGAACAGGAGGAACAATTTTAACTTTTAAATGAGTTAAAAATAGTTGATTAGTTATTTCTAATAAACGAACTGTATCAATATTTTGTATGGAAATAATGACTTCATTAATTTTATTTTTTTCTATAAATTTTTCATCAAGATGCTTTAGACTATATACGTTTAAAAGATTTATTTTTTTACCTACTTTACTAACATTATCATCAATAAACCCAATTACTTCCAGATTACTGTTAATATCATTTGTTATGGCATCATAGGTAAGCATACCAGAATTTCCGGCTCCATAAATTAAGACTCTGTATTTCTCTTCTATATTTGCAATAATGGTTCTATAGATTGATTTAATGAAAAATTTAGCTCCAATTAAAAATAAAAAGTTTAACAATAAATGGATATAAATTATAGACCCAGAAATATTGAATACATCACTTAAATTAAACTTTCTGCTTAAATACGTTGAAATAATCAGTATAATGGCAAGAATATTTCCACCAATAACAATGTTTACAACATCTTTAAAACCAGTAAACCTGACAACACTCTTGTGAGAACCAACTAAAAGAAAGCTCACAACGGCAACCAAAGCAACAAAAGGAATGTGACTTATGAAAATATAAAAATCAAAATCTAGCTTAAAATTAAATCTAATAAGGTATGCAAAGAAAAAAGCACATAACACTACGGTTAGATCAAATAATAGCACAAGCCATTTAGAGGCATATTTTTGAGAAATTTTATGTAGTATCTTAATTAGCATACACCAAAATATGTTTTTATTACAGATAATACCCTATTCAGTTCATTATCAGTTAAGTTAGATCCGCTGGGTAAACATAAGCCTCTTTTAAACAATTCGTCGGAAACACCATTCAAATATTTTGGATAATTTTTAAAAATAGGCTGCTGATGCATCGGTTTCCAAAGTGGTCTGGATTCTATATTACTTTCTTCAAGCTTTTTTCTAAGTTCTAAACTCATGGATTCAGATTCTGTTAAAATGCATGATAACCATCTATTGGAAAAATGGTCTTTAGGCTCATCTATAAATGTTATGGCTTCAATTTCTTTTAAATTATAAGAATAAAAATTATAATTATCTCGTCTGGAATTTACACGTTTGTCTAACACTTCCATTTGACCTCTTCCAATTCCTGCAAGAACATTAGACATTCTATAGTTGTAACCAATATGCGAATGCAAATATGCAGCAGATTTATCTCTTGCTTGAGTTGCCAGAAAAACAGCTTTTTCTTTAATAATACTATCTTTTGTAATTAGAGCACCTCCACCTGAAGTGGTTATAATTTTATTTCCATTAAATGACAAAATAGAAATTTCACCAAATGTGCCGCATTTCTTATTTTTATATGCACTTCCAAATGCTTCAGCACTATCTTCTAATACAGGAATATTATAAGAATTTGCAATACTATGTATTTCATCTACCTTATATGGCATTCCATAAAGGTGAACAGCTATAATAGCTTTTGGTTTTTT
>CAYRVY010000394.1:0-2602 GCA_964427695.1 uncultured Flavobacteriaceae bacterium | reverse complement strand
TACCAACAGATGCACTTCCCCAACGTCGCTTTACAACTAATGGAAACTTAAGTGTGTCGTTATTAATTGCAGATTTGGCTGCCTTAAAATTCGTAAAGGTTTTTGGAGTTTTAAGTCCAATTTGCTCAATAAAATTTGAGGTTTCCATCTTATCAAACGCTATATTAATTACATCTTTATTAGATATAATTACTTTAACTCCTGTTTTTTCTAATTCAGTTTTATGTTTTGATAGTATGGGTAACTCAAAATCATTTAATGGTATAACAGCATTAATTTTATGCTTTAGAATAATCTTTTTTATCGTTGAAATATAATTTTCGTCATATATATTGGGTACAGTAATGGCAACATCTGCATCTACCAGAGCTGGAGCTAATAGAGTTTGGTCTGCTGCAAAAATCTTTCCATTTCCATTTAAGGCATCTTTAAAATAATTAATCAAATAATTGCGTCTTCCTGCACAAGTAAAAAGTATATTTTGATTCATTTTTACTATAGTTGTTATTTTGTTCCAGTAAAATCTGTTACAATATCATTTTCTTTACTATAAACCCCTTCTTTTTTAAACACTTTATAAAGGGTTAAGAATAAAATTTTTAAATCTAATACAAAGGATGAGTTTTTTACATACCAAACATCATATTCAAATTTTTGCTCCCAGGTTATAGCATTTCTACCTTTTACTTGTGCCCAGCCTGTTATTCCTGGTTTAATATTATGACGTTTTTTTTGTACTTCGTTATATAAGGGTAAATATCTTATTAGTAAGGGTCTTGGTCCAATTAAACTCATATCTCCTTTAATAACATTAAGCAATTGCGGGATTTCATCTAAAGAATATTTTCTAATAAATTGTCCGAATCTAGTTAGTCTTTGAAAATCAGGCAGTAAATTTCCATTAGTGTCCTTTTTATCATTCATAGTTTTGAATTTGATAATGTTAAAAATCTTTTCGTTTTTTCCTGGTCTTGGCTGGAAAAAGAAGGGTTTTCCTTGATTTAAAAATAATAACAATACCAAAACAATAATAAATAGTGGTAATAGCACTATAAATCCAAGAGTTGCACCAATAAAATCTAATAAGGGCTTGATATATGATCGATAGAATTTCATTTTAGTTTAAACTTTTATATTCTTTTAGTAATTCGTTCCAAATATACTCTTGTTGATATTTTTTTATAATATTGGTTCTAGCATTTATCGCCAATTTAAGTCTTTTATCTGTGGTTTCAGCAAATCTAATCATTGAATCGAATAAAGCGTTTTCGTCTTTAGGCGGAATAATAATACCGTTATATCCATTTGTAATAATTTCATTACAACCATTAATGTTGGTTACTATGCATGGCAAACCCATAGCACTCGCCTGAAGTACTACATTAGGAAATCCCTCTCTATAACTTGGAAAAGTTAAAACATTTGAAATCGCAACATAAGGTCTAATGTCTTTTTGCATACCAACTGAAAGAATATGTTCATTTTCTGTAATCAATGTTTGGGTTTGTTTTAAGAGTGGATCTAAACGATTTTCATAGGGTCCAACTAAAAGTAATTTACAATTAACCTTTATTTTGCTGAGTTTGTTAAACACATTTACCAATTCGTTTACGCCTTTATCTTTTACAATTCTCCCAACAAAAATAAAAACGAAATCATCTTTTGTAAATCCCAGTTCTTTTCTTAATTTCTTTTTATTCTCATCTGTTATTAAATTTGGATTGAAGTGATTTGTATCTATTCCATTAGAGCTTCCATTGCCAATAACTTTTAATTTAGAAGGTTTAGCATATTTATTTTGTATTACAATATCGTAAAGTCCAAATGAATTTGGATATACTTTTGTAGCATTATTATAGGTTATTTTTTCTACAAAGTCTAAAATTTTTCGTTTGAATCCTTTTGCTTCTAAAAGGGGCAAGCCTGCAATTGTATGCAGTCTATGAGGCACACCAGCTAATCTTGCTGCAAGCATACCAACAGTTCCTGCTTTTGGTGTGTGAGTATGGACAATAAAGGGTTTTTCTTTTTTAAAGAATTTATAAAGCTGATAGGTTGCTTTTAAGTCTTTTAAAGGTGTTATCGTTCTTGTCATTTCAATTGCATGAGTCTTAACACCTTCATTAGATTTAACCTCCTCTAATTCATCGCCTTTACTAGAAACACCAATAATATTAAAATACTGATTCATAAACCGTAATTGCCCTTTAAGAAGTGTCCTTAACGACGCTGGTACAGTAGTTATACGTATTATTTTTTTTCTCATATGTTTCTATAATCTGTTTTTTTTATATCCCTCTACTATCATACAAATGTAATCTATCATCAAACATTATTTTTTTTTATCCAAATATTTTGTGGTTTAGTTAACACAAATAGATAATATTATTCTATAAAAATCTCATGAACAAATATATAAAAGTATTCAGTGTCATTATAATAAGGTCTATTTAAAGTACAAATTTATGATGAATGCCTGTTGAAGATGGATCAAGTAAACATGAAATTGACACTTCATCAAATCAGATTGATGTCCAGTTATTGGTATGTCAGTTAGGTTAGTTAAGTACGAGTTCGCCCCGCCCCCACTTCCCTCGCCGGC
>CAYRVY010000393.1:0-2611 GCA_964427695.1 uncultured Flavobacteriaceae bacterium | reverse complement strand
TTTTATAATCCTGGAAATAATCCTCGTGAAAAAGGGTTACGTGAATTTTTAAAATTACTCTGGAAGAATAAGTATGGTTATTAAAATCTAATATCTAAAAAATCAATTACAGTTTTGTTATCCTCAACATATTCTATTATCCACTGATTCCCTTTTTTATAGATAATTCCATTGTTACCTTTCAGAATAAATACTCTGTCCATTCCTGTTTTATGAATAATGTATTCTATTTTATTAGATTTACTGCTTATTAATTCAAATCCGTTAGTTATGGACTTGACATTATAGTAATTTTTAATTTCCTTAACGACCGTTAATTTTTCTGTATTTATAAAAGGCTTTTCTTCTTGTATTTCTTCCTTTACAGCTATATTTCCTTCTTTTTCTTTTAGCTGTTCAATTTCTGTATTTAATTCTTCAACTATTAGATTGGAGCCTTTTGCTTTTTCTACAGTATTTGGAGTTTTTTTTTGATTTACTTTTTTTTGTTTTTCTATATAATTATAGTTAACATCTTTAAAACCTTCCATTGCATTTCTAATTCCAATATTATAAACTTTATCAAAATACTTTTCTTTAGTGTTCCCTTCTACCAGAAATACAATATTATTATTACAATCTCTTAAAGTGATAGTAATTTTAGTTCTTAAAGATCCTTTTGCAATAATTTCAGAGGTTAGTGCTAAGCATAAATCAGATTTTAAATCGTCTGGATAAACTTCATTACTTAATATAGGTTTAAAGCCATGTTTTCTAAACAAAAATCGAGTAAATTCGTTAAGATTATATTCATTTGGTTCATTTTGAAAATGAAATTGTTTTTCTACAATTACATATTTATAATCGTTTAAATTGGTTTGTGCTTTACTAAAAGTTAAACATCCAATGATGAGTAATAATGTTACTAAAGCTTTTTTCATTTTAAAAAAAAATTAATTAAGTGGGTTGTAAATATAGCTATAAATACTGTTTTAATTGCAGTAAACTGTTTACCTGTTTTACCTCTTTTCCAAGAGTTTCATTATGGTAATTAAAACAAATAGCATCAACGCCATAATTTAAAGCTCCTAAAATATCTGCCTCATAATTATCTCCAATCATAATGCTATTTTTCTGCCTTGCTTTAGCAGCATTTAATGCATATTTAAAAATTTTTGGATTTGGCTTTTTTACACCAACATTTTCAGAATTTGTAATCGTTACAAAGTATTTATCAATTTTAGCATTATTTAATTTTCCTTGCTGAACTTCTTTAAATCCATTTGTAATAATATGGAGTTTATACTTTATGTGTAAATAATCCAATATTTCTATAGCACCATCAAACAAATGGTTAAACGTCGGTAAATAAGAAATATAATCATCGGAAAGCTTATAAATCATACCCGATTTAACCTTTATATTAAGCATATTAAAAGCATCTTTAAGCCTTCCGTATCGCAAGGATGCTTTATCAATTTTTTCTTCTCTATAAAGTTTCCAGTAGTGAATATTTATAGGTTCGTAAACTTCTATAAATTCATCGAGATTGACATTTATATTATTGAGTTCGAATATTTTTTCGAAAGTAAGTGTCGAATTTTTATCAAAATCCCAAAGCGTATGATCTAGATCAAAAAAAACATGAGATATATTTTTAATCTTCATTGGTAGATTCTAAAATTAATGTAAATAATTCTTTAAACCCTTGCCACCTTTCTTCATTACTAAATGTATAATTATGAAATACTGGAGTAAAAGTCCCGTTAACTCGTTTTATTTCATTAATAATCTTATTAAGTGTTTCTTTTTTATCTAATAAAGATGTGTGTTGCAATAAGGCATAATCCATTAAATGATAGGAATGAACCATTAATGGCGTTTGTATTTCATAATCAATATCATAAAACAAAAAAGGCGTACAAGTCCCAGCTCTAAAGCCAATTTCGTTTACATAACCCATGGTATAGTCTTCCTTAATTTCAAGGTCGATAAGATTTCTATAATTAGCTGGTAAGTTTAACTTAGAAAACGAGTTTCTTGAAGCTAGCAAAGTTGTATTAATAATAGACTCCATATTAGTTTTCTCTAATTTTAAGCTGCTAAAATTTTCTAAGGCAAAATAAGAAGCTTTTAAGCCAACCCTACAATAATCTGAAACCGATTTTATTAACGATACAAACTTGCGTTTATTAATATTTATATTTTTATCGTAGGTAGAATGATCCCCAATTAAAAAAAATACTGAAAATTTGTTCTTTGTTTGTTTCTGCTTATTAATAATCCATTTAAACGTGTTGTATGGATCCTTTTTAAACCCCAAAATCACTAAATAGCGTTGATACAATTGTTTTAATTTAAACTTTAATACATCGTTTAAAGTTCCTCCAATTGCTCTCATTAACCCTTTCTGCTGAAAATAGTATGCCATTGGCACATCTATAATTGGGCAAATACTGTATCTACTAGAAATAAAATTATAATCAGGAAACCGTTTTTGTAATACTATTTTAAATTTATTAGCCCAAATGTCTACTACAGGTTTATGTAGAAAATTGTTTTTAAAAGCCAAACTGTCTTTTGCTGTAAAACGACCATATTCATCTTTTACATGAGGTAAATATTCTTCGTA
>CAYRVY010000392.1:0-2619 GCA_964427695.1 uncultured Flavobacteriaceae bacterium | reverse complement strand
TTCATATTCTATGTTCAGCGTTCAATATTCAAGGTTTTAATCGTTTAATTTTTAAACTTACTTTAAAGTCACTTTTAGATAAATAATTTATAAAAGCTCCAATCTTTCTACTTATTTCTATAGTTTGTGTTTGTAATAATTCAAACTCTTCTTTGGAAGCATAGCTCCTATCATAGATTCTATAAAGTTGAGATCTTGTTTCTCAACAAGAAGCTTTAGCAATTGATAAGAATTGAATAAACTCCTTATTTCCATTTCGTTCAAAACCTTCAGCAATATTATCCATTACATAACCCGATGAACCATCTATTTGGTTATAAAGCCTGTAATCTTTTCTAAAGTTAGTTTTAACAGCAAGGTTGTATATATCATTACAAAGAATTCTAGACAGTTTCCAAATCTCTAAATCTTCAAATTGTTTTATACTTGCCATAACCTTGAATTTTAAACCTTAAACATAGAACTTATAGTGAAAACGATTCCCCACAACCGCAAGTGCGATTAGCATTTGGGTTGTTAAACACAAATCCAGTTCCGTTTAACCCTCCAGAATAATCAAGTGTTGTTCCTATTAAGTATAAAAAGCTTTTTTTGTCTACGATAATTTTAACGCCATTGTCTTCAAACACTTTATCCTCTTCCTTGTTTTGCTTATCAAAATTTAGATCGTAAGCTAAACCAGAGCAACCACCACTTTTAACTCCAACCCTAACAAAGTCGGTTTTATAGTTGTAGCCTTCATCATGCATAAGCTCAATAACTTTAGTTTTGGCAATTTCTGAAACTTTAATCATAAATTATTATATAGATTAATTCTAAATAGAATGCAAATATACAATATTAGTGGTGTTTTACCATAAAACCTAACATTATATTAAAATGATATGATAGAATTTTTTTATTAAAAAGAAGGATTAAGAATACGTTCTCTTTTATTAATTTGTGCTTTTACGTATAATAAATAATCCACCTTCAATATCGCTAATAATAATGTTACCACTAGTGAAATAAGGATATACATTCCAAGCGCCATTAAAACTGGTATTATTATGAGGAGGAAAAGTATCAAAAAAACCAACTTCGTTTATAGAATTACTTGCTATATTAGAAATGTCCAGAATTCTTACTCCAGCGGTGTAATTTGCTAAGAACAGTTTATTATTATGAGTATAACCATTATGATCTATTGCTGAAGTCGGTCCGAAATATTCAGTTTGAAATAACGGATTATCAAGGTCTGAAAAATCAAAAAACAAGGTTCTTGTAGTTGGTACTGATGAATTAAGCTCATCGAGTTCGTCACCAACAATAAAATAAGTTAAGTCTTCAGTAAACCATCCTTGATGTGTAAACCCAAGATTATTGTAGCTTATGGAAGTGATGTGTACAGGGTTGTTTTTATCGGTTACATCAACGATAACAACTTCAACTTCATTACTTCCAATATATATTTCGCGACCAGAATAATCAGTATCAGGACCATTATAAGTAACTACTTGGGCATCGTGGGAGTCGCCATCGGCTGAATAACCTCCAGCAGCAACAGGATTTGTTGGATTTTGAATATTGATAAAGTGAGGACCTCCATTAAAAGTTGAGGTGCCAACAGCATAAGCAAAACCACTATCTTCATTAATAACAATATTATGAGCACTACCAAAACCAGTATAAATAGCATCAGTAGTGAAAGTTTCTGGAGGATTTGTTACATTCCTTAAACGTGTTAAATCGAATACTTGCATACCATGTGCACCAGCATTATCTGCAACAACAAATGCATAATCTTGATAAACTTTTACATCTCGCCATGGACTATTTATTGTAGCTGTTGGTAAAGTCCCAATTAGAACAGGTGTGTTAGGTATAGAAATATCAACAAAAGCTGTTCCAGTAGAAGTGCAAATTAGTGCATATTCTTTTCCTGTTGTTGAGTCAGTCCATCCCCAAGAATCATTACCTTCGGCTCCAAGACCTCCTAAATCTTCAATAGGAATGTGTGCCATAAGATCGTAATCTCTACAGGGATAAATATCTGCAAAACCGTTTTCACAAGGAAATTGAGGGGTAATTCCATTGTTGGTATTTACCGTAGAGTCATCATTTGAACAACTTGTTATTATAATAAAGACTATAAATAATGACGCAGCTTTAATTAAAATTTTGGGACATTCCATAATATTTTTTATTGCAATTTAATATTTTAATTGGCAAACGTCAAAAAGGACACTATTTTTGCAACATGATAGAGGACAAAAGTCAAGAACGTACACCATTACGCGATTTAGGGGAGTTTGGTCTTATAGAACACCTTACGAAAGCGTTTAAAGTTAAACGCAAATCGACTATAAAAGGGATTGGAGATGATGCTGCAGTTATTGAATGCAAAACCAAACAAATTGTAATAACAACCGATTTGCTGGTTGAAGGAGTTCACTTTGACTTGAGTTATATGCCTTTAAAACATTTAGGGTATAAAGCGGTTATTGTTAATCTGTCTGATGTATATGCAATGAATGCCGAAGCGACCCAAATTACGGTATCTATAGCTGTTTCTAACAGGTTTCCTTTAGAAGCTCTTGAAGAATTGTATGCAGGAATTGAAACTGCTGCAAATATTTA
>CAYRVY010000391.1:0-2627 GCA_964427695.1 uncultured Flavobacteriaceae bacterium | reverse complement strand
AGGTAAATGATTTTGAACGGATGATAACAGAATCAGGAATTAGGCTTATTAAACTTTATTTTTCAATTTCAAAAGAAGAACAAGAAAAACGTTTTGAAGACATAAAGTCTAGTCCAGTAAAAAAATGGAAATATAGTGCTGTTGACCGAAGAGCTATTGAACTTTGGGATGACTATACAGAGTATAAAAATAAAATGTTTAAAAAAACCAACACAGAAATTGCACCTTGGATTGTAATTAGAGCTAATAGAAAAACCAAAGCAAGAATAGAAGTAATAGAACATATATTAGAAACTATTCCTTATGAACATAAGGATAAATTAAAAATAAAGCCCTTCAATAATGGAGAAAAGCAAATAGGCTAAACCTCATTATGCCTAAAACAACTTACTTCATGGTCGTTAACCATTCCTGTTGCTTGCATGTGTGCATAAATTACAGTCGAACCCACAAATTTAAACCCTCGCTTTTTTAAGTCTTTACTAATTGTGTCGCTTAAAGCTGTATTGGCTGGAGCATTTCGATAATCTTTAAAATTATTTTTTATTGGTTTTCCATCTACAAAACCCCAAATATAATTACTAAAACTGCTAAATTCTTCTTGTATTTTTATAAAGGATTGTGCGTTTGTAATGGTTGCATTTATTTTTAGTTTGTTGCGAATAATTCCAGCATCTTGAAGTAATATGTCGATCTTTTTTTGATTGTATTTTGCTATTTTTTTATAATCAAAGTTATCAAATGCCTTTCTAAAGTTTTCGCGTTTTCGCAGCACAGTAATCCAACTTAAACCAGCTTGAAAAGTTTCTAAAATTAAAAATTCGAAAAGAGTGTCATCATCGTGCACAGGAACTCCCCATTCTTTATCATGATAGGCTTCATATAAAGTATCGCCAACACACCAACCACATTTTTGTTTTGTACTCATAATTTTAAGTTGTAAGTTTTTGGTTTAAAGATAGACATAGTATGACATATATCATTTTGCTTATATAAAAAAGATATTACATTCGCAGATTAAAATTAGGTATTTAAGAATGAAAAACATAATTGAAGAGAGTTTAAAAAAAGGTCAATCTTACCAAGTGTATAGAAATATGGTAATACAATTAGTTATAGAGGAGTCTACAACTGGAAATGAAAGAACAAAAGATTTAATAGAATATACAAAGCTTAATAATAGGAGAATGAAACGTTGGGATAAAACGATAAAAGTTCCGCAAGACATTCAAGATAGAATAGCTCAATTTAATGAAAAAATAACATGGCTTGTATTAACCGAAAGTTGGTGTGGAGATGCGGCACATCTTTTGCCTGCAATGAATAAAATTGCTGAACTAAATGATAATATTAACTTTAGAGTTGTACTTCGAGATGAAAATGAAGATTTAATGAATTTATTTTTAACCAATGGCAATAAATCAATTCCAAAGTTAATTATGATTGATGAAGAAACAGGTAATGTTCTAAATTTGTATGGATCGCGACCAGATGAAGCAACCAAAATGGGAAATGAATATAAAGCGAATCATGGTAAATTAACACCAGAATTTAAAGAAGATTTACAACGTTGGTATAACAAGGATAAAGGGCAAAACATACTTAAAGATTTAACCGAAAAGCTTTCGGAATTAGCTCCTAACTTTTCCCTCTAAAAAGAAATGTAATAGTTCCTAATTGTGATGATTTTGATGTATTAATATTAAATGTGGCTGCTTTAGCATACTCTAAAGCACTATCTATTAAACAACCATTACTTGAAGATGATGAACTATTTACGAAAGCTTCAATTACTTTTCCTTCATGGTTTACAGTTATATTAATTACAATTTTTCCGCCATATTCACACAAATAAACTGGAGTAGGCAAAAAGAGATGTTCTCTATCTACTAAAGAATAAGAAATTGAACTATTTTTATTAGCCATATCTTTTCTATTCTTTTCAGAACGCTTATTAATAATGTCATTAATCTCGTTAAATGCAGGATTTTCGTCTGGAGTAGATTTTTGTTCCGTTTCTTTTGGTTTGGCTTGGGTTTCTTTTACGTCATTTCTACTTCTAATTTCTTCTAGCCGTTTTTCAAATTCGGCATCTTCAAGTTTTTCATGTTTTTTGGTTACATTATAAGCTTGGTTTGTTGTAAGGTTATCAAAACTATTAAGAAGTTCTTCCAGTTCTTCCAATTCTTCTTCAACAAGATCTTCTGCATTCATTTCGTAAAAGGTTTCAGCAACCAAATCCGATTTTTTTTTAACATGAATAGTAAATCCTAAAAATACTACAACAGTCGATAGAAATGTAGTAATAATTAAAGCTTTGTATGTGTTTGCAGTTATCACTTAAAAACGAAATAATTTAGGTTATATATACGTGAATATATTGAAAATAGTTTAAAAGAGCATAAACTCAAAAAAAATAGAGACGCTGGATAATTTTTCAGTTTGTCTAAACCCAAAACGTTTTCGGCTAAAATCTAACCCAATTAACCAAGAATTTTTAAAGTTTGCATCAAATGTTCGGTAACCAATTCCGAATTTATACATTGTTCCCTTTTTAAAATTTTTATTTATATTAATCAATCTTCCATAACCACCTCTTATAAAAACGACATCATCAAAATCAAAAA
>CAYRVY010000390.1:0-2633 GCA_964427695.1 uncultured Flavobacteriaceae bacterium | reverse complement strand
CCGCTGTAAATGGTTTTGCAGACCACTGCCTAGCCACTCGGCCAAGACGCCCTTTAGCACCGCAAATTTAAAAAAAATAAAGTCTTTTCTACACTACTCTAAGTTTTTTCTTTTTTCCGTAAGCTTTATTGTTACCATTTCTACATCACCATTAATTGGAGGATTTATTTTAGAAATATAAACCTTTACTTTGGTTACTAAATTACTTTCCGCTAAGACTCTATTTAAAATACGCTTTGCAACTGTTTCAAGCAGTTTAGAAGGAATATTCATTTCTTCTTTTACAATAGCATTCAACAGCACATAATCTACAGTATCGATTAATTTATCAGATATCGAAGATTGTTGCAAACCTGCTTTCACTACCAAATCCACACGATAATCACTACCAATTTTTGTTTCCTCTTTTAAACAACCATGAAAGGCAAATACTTTTATATTTTTTAATTTTATAGTTCCCAATATTTATAATATTTATAAATGAAAAAATGCGTCTATTTTGATAACTTTGTAAACTTATTAAAAACGAATGAACGAAAAAACAAAATCTCTTAATTTTATTGAGCATATAATCGAAGAAGATTTAAAAAGCGGATTAACAAAAGAGAGCCTGCGTTTTCGTTTTCCGCCAGAACCAAATGGTTATTTACATATTGGTCACACTAAAGCCATTGGTATTAGTTTTGGTTTGGGCGAAAAGTATAACGCCCCTGTTAATCTTCGTTTTGATGATACAAACCCAGCTAAAGAAGAACAAGAATATGTTGATGCTATTAAGCGAGATATTACCTGGTTGGGTTATAAATGGGAAAACGAATTATATTCATCTAATTATTTTCAAACCTTATACGATTGGGCAATTCAGCTTATAAAAGACGGAAAGGCTTATATAGATAGCCAGTCTTCCGAAGAGATGGCAAAACAAAAAGGAACACCAACACAAGTTGGAACTAACAGCCCTTTTCGGAACAGAAGTGTTGAAACGAATCTGGATTTATTCCGAAGAATGAAAAACGGAGAATTTAATGAGGGCTTGCATGTTCTACGAGCAAAAATAGATATGAAAGATCCAAATATGTTGATGCGTGATCCTTTAATGTATCGTGTTTTAAAGAAGCAGCATCACAGAACAGGAAATGATTGGTGCATTTACCCAATGTACGACTGGACACATGGCGAAAGTGATTACATCGAGCAAATTTCACACTCACTATGCTCTTTAGAATTTAAACCACACAGAAAGCTTTATAATTGGTTTAGAGATGAAGTTTATAAATACAATCAAACCGAATTGCCATTAGCTCCCAAACAGCGAGAATTTGCACGTTTAAATTTAAGCTACACCATTATGAGCAAACGCAAGTTGCTTAAATTGGTTGAAGAAGATGTGGTTTCCGGTTGGGACGATCCACGAATGCCAACCATTTCAGGATTGCGTCGTCGCGGTTATACACCAAACTCTATTCGTAATTTTATTGAAAAAGTTGGTGTTGCAAAACGTGAAAATGTGATTGATGTGTCGCTTTTGGAGTTTTGTGTTCGTGAAGATTTAAACAAAACTGCAAACCGTGTTATGGCAGTTTTAAATCCTGTAAAACTTGTAATTACTAATTATCCTGAGAATAAAGTAGAATGGTTAGAAGCAGAAAACAATCAAGAAGATACTTCAGCTGGATTTAGAAAAGTACCTTTTTCAAGAGAATTATATATTGAAAAAGAAGATTTTAAAGAAGATGTAGAAAATAAATTTTTCCGTTTAACCTTAGGAAAAGAAGTAAGACTTAAGAATGCTTACATCATTAAAGGAGAAGGTCTTGTAAAAGATACTAGCGGAAACATTACAGAAATTCATTGTACATATTCTGAAGACACTACGCGTAAAGTTAAAGGAACATTGCATTGGGTTTCTATAAAACATGCTATAAAGGTAGAAGTTAGAGAATACGACAGATTGTTTTTAGATGAAGCTCCAGACAGCCATAAAGGCAAAGATTTTATGGAGTTTGTGAATCCAAATTCTTTAAATATTATTGAAGCTTTTGTGGAACCATTTTTAAAAGACGCTAAAGCAGGTGAGCGGTTTCAGTTTCAGCGCCTTGGCTATTTTAATATGGACGACGATTCAACACCTGAAAAATTAGTATTTAATAAAACAGTTGGATTACGAGATTCTTGGGCGAAACAAAAGCCCAATTCAAGCAAAAACCAAAATCAACAGAATCCACAACATCAACAATCTCAACGAAAACCAATAGATACCATTAAACAGCTGGGAAAAAAATATACCAATCTACCAGAAGAGAAGCAACAAAAAGTAAAAGCCGAAATACAAGAATTAGCAGAAAACATTACCTATGAAGAGTTACAACCTCTATTTGGAACTACAGTAAAAAAAGCAGGAACACGAATTGCTACGATGATGGCTTTAGGTGTTTTACTTAAAAAAGGGTTAGACAAAAACGAAGACATTTTAGCCTTTGTTGAAAAAGCGCTAGAAGACAAAAATGAGTTGTTGGTAGCTGAAGCGAAAGCAATTTAAAAAAAATAAAACCTCAAAGTTTAAGCTTTGAGGTTTTTGCAGACACTATCCTAAAATCTGTGTAAGTTAAAATAACTTGGGTTAGATTTTTTAA
>CAYRVY010000389.1:0-2636 GCA_964427695.1 uncultured Flavobacteriaceae bacterium | reverse complement strand
TCTCATTCTTTTCACTCTAATACACAAATTTATTATACTTTTACAAACATAGGAGTGGTGTTGATGCCATAATGGTTTTAAAAGATAAAACAGAAATTCCTTTTGAATTAAAAACAACTACGAATGGTTCAGTAACAACAGTTAGAGATTTTGGGTTTGACCATATAAAGAAGTGGAAACATAAGCATTGGTTGATAAGTAAATATTCTGTTGATGGTAATAAGATGGAGTATTCGCTTTATGCATCTCCTAAAGCCATGTCTAATTGGATTAATGAAAAGGAAGAGTACATTACTCCTGATTTTGAATTAGCTAAAATTGCTCCAGATAAATTAACGCTTAAAGACTTATATTCGATAGTTGGAAAAAAAAGAAAATATGAATTAGCTGATGCTAAGAAGTTAAATAAAAAGCAGTATAAAATTGCTGAATATAAGGATATGATGGATGTAAAAGATGGTTATACACCCAAATGTATGTTAGAAATTTTGAAGTATAGATGTAAGTACCTTATTGAAAGAGGTTCTACTCTTAATAATCCGCATATTCCAGCTTCTTATTTTGAAGGTTGGGAAAGAATCACAAAAAATCACTCAAAAAGGCTGGAAGAGTTGGTTTCTCAATCTTTAAGTGCTTGAGAAATAGATTTTGCAATATGGTATCCCATAGGTGGAGCTACAGAATTACCAATTTGTCCTAAAGCTTGATAAACAGGTCCGTGAAATTTCCAATTTTCAGGAAAGCCTTGCAAAATAGCACAGTCAGCAACAGATAGTCTGAAAGTACCATCTTTAGTTTCGAACGCACTTGCTTTCTCTCTATTTCCTTGCACTCCATTTGGCCAAATTCCGATTGACTTCCATGTTTTTTGTGCACTTGTGCTACTCAATATTGAAGTGGTACTTCTAGGTCCAGTTAGTGTACACCTTAATGTTGGAGCGATAGTATCATATTCAAATTCATTAAAACCGAGAGCCTCACGAACTCCCATACATTTCAGTTTAGTTTCATTATTGTCAAACAATGAAAGAGTTGCTTCATTGTTCCGTCCACTTCTTTTCAAATGTGAAAAGTCATAAGTTTCTTTCGGTTGAATATATTTTTTTGCATTAAGTTCTTTTTTAATGCCTACAAAAATTACTCTTTTTCGTATTTGAGGGACACCAAACCCCGCAGCATTTAAGATGAACATTTGAATCTTGTAATTAGGTCTTAAAGGAGAAAATAATGTATCTTCTAAATATTGTTTAAATTTTTTAGAAGTTAAACCTGATACATTTTCAGCAATAAATGCTTTAGGTTCAATTTCTTTGACACATCTCACAAATTCAGGAATCATGTCTCTAGCGTCTTTGCTTCCTTTTTGTTTACCTGATGTTGAAAAAGGCTGACAAGGTGGTCCTCCATGAATTACATCAACTTTTCCTTTATATTTTTTCCAGTCTATACTCGTTACATCTCCATCTTTTCCAGTGAAAACGTTCCATTTTGGTCGATTTAATTTTAAGGTTTTTGCCGCAAAATCTAATATTTCGTATGAAGCAACATGAGTAAATCCTGCAAGGTCAAAACCTAAATCAAGACCACCACCACCGCTAAATAAAGAAAGGGTTCGTAAGCCATTTTTTTTAAGTTTTGGCATTAAATTACTTGGGTCTAGTTTTGGAGTGTTTATATCTTGATAATGTCCAATTTTATTTTCAGTTACAGCTTTTAATTTAGCTTGGTAAGAATTTTTGGAAAGAGTAGAGTATTTTTCTCTTTGTTCAGAGTCAATTTTCCAGCCATCATACCAAGATGCGTCTGTTCCTGTAAGAGTATGTGCTTTATTTTCTTTCATTAAAATTGATCTGTTTTTGGAAGGTGTAATTTTAGATATTTTGCTTTTTTTTTAGCAACCTTTAATATTTTCTCGATATTGCTTTCTCGATATATTTTCTTTGCAACTTCTTCACTTAAATATTCTTGATAGAGTTTTTCAGCATCAACTTCAAAATATTTAGCAAGTTTTGCAATTTGTTCCGAATTTATAGGTCTCTCTCCTCTTTCCATTTTACTTAGAATGGAGGTATCAATATCTAGAAATGCAGCTACCTTTCTTAATGGCAGGTGTTGCTCGTCACGTAGACTTCTTATATGTTCGCCAAAAAGCTTCATTTGGAATATATCGTTTGGACAAATATAGACCAATTTTTTGAAGAAATAAAATTCTGTGAAAGAATTAAAGCCCAATGATTTGATATGGTCAGTTTTAATTGATTATATCAGTAGTTAAACGAAGTTATTAGTTTTTTCTTTAAGAATCAAATTAAACTAATCAATCAATATCTCTAAAATCTTAATTGCAGCATCGCTAATTTTTGTTCCGGGACCAAACACAGCAACTGCTCCAGCATCAAATAAATATTGGTAGTCCTGTTTTGGGATTACGCCACCAACTATTACCATAATATCATCTCGACCATACTTTTTAAGTTCCTCTATAACTTGAGGTACAAGTGTTTTATGTCCTGCTGCAAGTGAAGACACACCCAAAATATGTACATCGTTTTCAACAGCTTGTTTTGCAGCTTCTTTTGGCGTTTGAAAGAGTGGACCAATATCGACATCGAAACCAAGATCAGCATAACCTGTTG
>CAYRVY010000388.1:0-2638 GCA_964427695.1 uncultured Flavobacteriaceae bacterium | reverse complement strand
TAGATTGTTAACTTTGCTGAAATTAATTTGTAATGACATCTTTTGAACCTAAAGATCTTTCTGTTGGGAAATTACATGGTTTATTATTGAGTTCAGTGGCGCCAAGACCTATTGCGTTTGCAAGTACAATAGATGCAAAAGGGAATCCTAATTTATCTCCTTTTAGCTTTTTTAATGTGTTTAGTGCAAATCCACCAATTATGATTTTTTCGCCTGCAAGACGAGTGCGAAATAATACAACAAAACATACTTTAGAAAACGCAGAAAGCACCAAAGAAGTTGTTATTAATGTAGTAAATTACCAGATAGTTCAGCAAATGTCATTGAGTAGCACCGAATATCCAGAAGGTGTTAACGAATTTGAAAAGGCAGGATTAACAATGCAGAAGTCGGATTTAGTAAAACCGTTTCGTGTTGCAGAATCTCCTGTTCAGTTTGAATGTAAGGTAAACGAAATTATTAAATTAGGAACCGAAGGTGGCGCAGGAAACTTAATTGTTTGTGAAGTTGTTAAACTTCATATAGATAATGAAATTTTGAATGGAGATGGCTCGATAAACCAAGAGCAATTAGATTTGGTTGCAAGAGCTGGAGGCAATTATTATAGCAGAGCAAAGAAAGGTTTTTTTGAAATCCCCAAACCATTATCAACACTCGGAATAGGTGTTGACAGTTTGCCAGATCATATTAAAAATAGTATGATTTTAACAGGCAATGATTTAGGAATATTAGGCAATGTAGAAGTGTTGCCAACTCAAGAAGAAGTAAAAACATTTATTAACGATTTAGTTGAGCGTTATCCCAAAATAAAAAATGCTTCGGTTAGAGAAAAGCATAAAAGAGCAAGAAATTATTTAAGCTTTGGAGATTTAGAAAGTGCCTGGAAATTATTATTATCATAAAACTTGTCATTCCGGCGGAGGCAGGAATCTTATAAATTTAAACTAAAATAAAAAATGGACATACAAGGAAAAATAAAATTAATAGGAGAGACCCAAACGTTTGGAGCGAATGGATTTAGAAAAAGAGAAATAGTAATTACTACTGAAGAACAATATCCACAACATATTATGGTTGAGTTTGTTCAAGATAAAACAGATTTGTTAAACAACTATCAAGCTGGTCAATTGGTAAAAATAAGTATAAATCTTAGAGGTAGAGAATGGGTTAATCCACAAGGGGAAACCAAATATTTTAATTCTATTCAAGGTTGGAGAATCGAAAATTTACAACAAGATGCACCAAGTGGAGATATTTCTCCAGTGCCTCCAGCTGAAGCGTTTGAACCAGCAACCGATTTAAACGAAGAAGACCACGACGATCTACCGTTTTAATTTTCATTCCCGCGAAGGCGGGAATCTTATTAATGAAACCTCAATGCTAAATAAACTACCTCTACGCAGAGCATACGAGGTATTAAATTGAATTTATTTTTCTATTTCGACGCAGAGCGTCGGGGAATTAAACCCAATCTTCTCGTCCGCCGAAGCGAACGCGAAGGAGGATTAAAACATTGAGGTTTTTTATGAATGCACTATTTAACAAAAAACATAGAATTCCCAAATGTAAACGAAGCTAATGCAGATGGCTTATTAGCAGTTGGAGGCGATTTGTCTGTTAAGAGATTATTGCTTGCCTACAAAAACGGGATATTTCCTTGGTTTGAAGAGGATGAGCCAATTTTATGGTGGTCGCCAGACCCTCGATTTGTGTTATTCCCAGGAAAATTAAAAATTTCAAAAAGCATGAAACAAGTGTTGCGTAATAGTAATTATACAGTTACAATAAATAAGGCATTTGAGAATGTGATACAACAATGTTCTAAAATAAAAAGAGATGGTCAGTCCAGTACTTGGATAACAAAACCTATGATTGATACCTATTGCAAACTTCATAAATTAGGGTATGCAACATCTGTTGAGGTCTGGAAAGACGAAAATTTGGTTGGAGGATTTTATGGTATTGATTTAGGCAACAAAGTCTTTTGTGGAGAAAGTATGTTTACAAAAGAAAGTAACGCAAGTAAAATAGGACTAATAACCTTTATAAAAAACACAAATTATAAACTTATAGATTGCCAAGTATTTACAAAGCACATGGAAAGCCTTGGAGCAGAAGAGCTGCCAAGAAAAGAATTTTTAACTTTATTAGCTGATAATTATCAAGGTTTTAAAAAATAAATTATAATATTACATTAGTGTCCGAGTAAAAAATCAAATAAACCGTTAAAGCACTATTTTTGTAAATATTTACAAGGTTTTTACAAACAGACCCCTTGCTTTTTAAAAAAAAAACTAAGA
Organism: uncultured Flavobacteriaceae bacterium; assembly: GCA_964427695.1. Taxonomy (GTDB): domain Bacteria; phylum Bacteroidota; class Bacteroidia; order Flavobacteriales; family Flavobacteriaceae; genus PRS1. The sequence continues at coordinate 338 of CAYRVY010000388.1, read as the reverse complement.
AACAGGAGTTATTGAATCTTATGAATTATAACCAACACATTGTTAGCTGCCTAAAAACAAATCTTTGTTCTTTTACAAACATAGGAGCTGTCTTGCTTCTTTAGTCTGACAATGATAATATTAGTATTTAAATAATATAATTATGTTAACATTAGAAGATTTTCAAAAACATAAAACTAAAGAAGATTTTTTAGAGATAATTAAAGGTATCGTTGATAAAAAAAAGTTATCCGATATTCTTGAGAGGATAGAGTATGAAAATGAACTCTTCCTACTTCAAGCAGAGTTAGTTAATCTACAACAATGGGTTACCAAACACAACAAGCGTGTTTGCGTAA